>JAEEUJ010000103.1 GCA_016290515.1 Clostridiaceae bacterium | reverse complement strand
TGGACGCAGGCGAAAGCAGGCGCCCCGATATTCTTTTGGACCAATGCAAAAATTATAGTTGTATTTTTATTTTATATATGATATTATTTATTATGTATAGATGTTTTTATACGGAGGAGTATCTATGGTATCGAAAAGTGCTGCTATAATTCTTGCAGCCGGCGACAGCTACAGAATGAAATCTGCGCTGCCTTACGTTATGACGAGGCTGCTTTCCAAACCCATGCTCGAATGGGTAATCACCGCCGTCAAGAGAAGCGGTGTTGGTGAAATTGCCGTTATCTCCGCGAGCGACGATAACGCGGTTGCCGACTTTGTCAGAGGCAGCTGCGACATATACGTTCAGCCGGACCCGCACGGTACGGCTCATGCCACTATGCAGGCAAGACCCTTTATTGAAAGAAACTCCGATAAAAACATACTCATCCTTAACGGCGACTCCCCGTTAATGGATGCCGAAACCATCCGTAACGCCCTTGGCGTTCAGATAATGAACGGCTACGACTGCACTATAATTTCCGCGAAGGTTGAAAAGCCCTTCGGTTACGGCAGGATCGTTCGTGACAGCGAGGGTAACTTTGTTGAAATCGTCGAGGAAAAGGATGCGGCAAGCCACATCAAGAAGATTGACGAAATCAGCTCGGGCGCATACTGGTTCAATGCCGGCTGGCTCTTGAAGGCGCTCGACGCCATCGATCCGCGCAAGACCGGCGAGTACAACCTCGTTGATGCAATTTCGTGGATGGTTAAAAACGGCTGCACTGTCGGCACAAGCTTTGCTGCACGTCCCGAAATCGTGCTCGGTGCAAACGACAGAAACCAGCTCCATGAGTTAAACCATATTGCAAGACGCAGTCTTATCGAAAAGCACCTTGAAGCGGGTGTTGATATCCCGTCGTTTGAGAGCATTCTCATCGGTCCCGACGTTGAAATCGGTATGGATACACTCATCCTGCCCGGTACGATTATCCGCGGCAAGGTCAAGATAGGCAAGAACTGTCAGATCGGTCCCAACACCCTTATTGAGAACAGTATCATCGGCGATGAGGTTACTCTGAACACCGTTCAGTGCTATAATTCAACCGTTAAAAGAGGCGCGACTATCGGTCCTTTCGTACATATCAGACCGAACTCGGTTATCGGCGAAAACGTTCACCTCGGCAATTTCGTTGAGGTCAAGAATTCCGTCATCGACACCGGCACCAAGGTTTCGCACCTTACATACGTCGGCGACAGTGATGTCGGCAAGCACGTCAACTTCGGCTGCGGTACCGTTACGGTTAACTACAACGGCAAGCAGAAGTACAGAACCAAGATTATGGACAACGCCTTTATCGGCTGTAACACAAACCTTGTCGCACCCGTAACCGTCGGCGAGGGCGCATATACGGCGGTGGGCTCGACCATAACCGAGGACGTACCCGACGCAGCGCTCGGTATCGCCAGAGCAAGGCAGGTTAACAAAATCGGCTGGAAGCTCGAAAAGGTTACCGAGGACGAGCAAATCATCTGATAAGAAAAGGCTGAGCGCGCTCAGCCTTTATTGATACAAAGAGGAATAATATGTTTTTTAAGAAAGCTTCAAGAAGCGGCGCACCTGAATTTCTCGTGGCAGGGCTGGGCAATCCCGAGCGGAAATACACCCTCACCCGACACAATTCGGGGTTTTTGTGCGTTGATGAGTTGGCCGAAAAGCACGGCTTCAAAATCAATAAGCTAAAATTCAAAGCGGTAATCGCCGACACAAAAATCGGCACTCACCGCGTTATTGTGATGAAACCGCAGACCTATATGAACAATTCGGGCGAAGCGGTCGCAGAGGCGGCGCGTTTCTACAAAATTCCGCCCGAAAAAATAATTATAATATTTGACGACATATCGCTCGACGTCGGCAAGCTTCGTATCAAGCGCAAGGGCACCGACGGCGGTCACAACGGCATCAAGAGCATTATCGCACATCTCGGCAGCAACGAGTTTCCGCGTATCAAGCTCGGCGTAGGGCACAAGCCCGAAAATTTTGACGAGCTTGCGGACTGGGTGCTCTCGGACTTCAGAAAGGATGAGGCGAAACCGCTGAAAGAGGCTATCGACAACGCCTGCGAAGCGCTTGAAATAATGCTCGACGGCGATATCGACGAAGCTATGAACAGGTTTAATTCATAATTCCACGGAGTTATTTATGTCAGGCTTTACTGCACTGCTCAGAAAATCACCCGAATACGAGGCGCTCGAAAGGGCTGTCAGTCTCTCGCGTCTGCCGCTGGGTGTGCTGGGCGTAACACAAATTCATAAGGCTCATCTAATTAACTGCCTTTGCGGGAATCTGTCCCGTAAGGGCGTTGTTGTCATGCCCGACGAAGCCTCGGCTACCAAGCTCTGCGAGGACCTGAAGGCGTTCGGGCTCAACGCCGTTGTCTATCCCGAGCGTGACTTCTCGTTCAACGGCGCCGAAATTCGTTCGCACGAATACGAGCAGCGCCGGCTTAAAGCTCTGGCGGCTCTGCTTGACGGCACGGTTGATGTCGTTACCTGCTCTGTTGGTGCTGCAATTCAGCGCACCGTTCCGCCCGAGGAGCTGAAAAAGTATTCGCTCAACCTTAAAAAAGGCGGCAACGCTTCGCCCGATAATGTTAAGGAAGTCCTCATATCGTCGGGTTACACGCGCTGCGATATGGTCGAAGGTGTCGGTCAGTTCTCCGTTCGAGGCGGCATACTTGACCTTTTCTCGCCCGACTCGGGGCAACCCGTAAGAATTGAATTCTGGGGCGACACGATAGAGAGCATGTCACACTTTGATATCGTTTCTCAGCGCCGTACGGACTCGGTTGACTCGCTGTCGATAATGCCGTCGACCGAAATCGTCTTTTCAAGCGACGAGGACCTAAAAAACAAAATTGAAGCCTTTATGAAAACCGTCAAAGGCAAGGGCTCTGTCAAGGCAAAGGAAAGCCTGAGGGCCGATATTGACCGACTTTCGGACGGCGTAAAGCTCAACAATCAGGACAAGTATCTTCCCCTCGCCTACCGTGAGGCAACGCTCTTTGATTATATCGGCAGGGACTGCCTTTTCTTCGTCGGCGAAAGCTCCGCCGTAAAGGAAAAAGCGCAGACATCTTCAAAACTGCTTGCCGAGGAAATCAAGGCTCTGTTCGAGGACGGAACGCTCTGTAACGGTTTAGACAAATTCTGTCTATCGTTTGCCGAGCTTCTTCGCGAGTATGAAAAGCACAGCGTTATCTTCCTTGATAACTTCGCGCGCGGAAGCTTCGACATACCCGTAAAGGAGCTTGTCAACCTGACCGCAAACACCCTTCCCGCTTGGAACGGCAGGTTCGACGTGCTGCTCGAGGATTTAACTCCGCTTGTAAAGCAAAAGGCACAGATAGTCCTATTCGGCGGAACGGATAAAAACGCAAAGACTCTTGCCGACGACCTTGAAAACGAGGGAATCCCCGCGCTTTATTTCGCAGTCGAACCTAAAGAATTTCCGAAAACGCGCGTGAGTGTTGTCGCGGGCGCGTTGTCGGGCGGATTTTCGTACCCGAATGAAAAAATTTACGTTTTCTCTTACGGCAGGGCGGCGCTCACGAGCAAAACCGTTCACAAGTCAGTCTTCAAAAAGGGCAAGGGCATCAACTCCCTCGATGAACTCACAAAGGGCGACTATATCGTTCACCGCACTCACGGTATCGGTGTTTTCGACGGCATTCAGAAGCTCGAGGTCGGCAAGGTCGTAAAGGACTATATCAAGATTAAATACGCAAATTCCGACGTACTCTACCTCCCCGTAACCCAGCTTGACCTTGTATCAAAATACATAGGTCCGCACGACGACTCGGGCAAAACCGTAAAGCTCAACCGTCTCGGCACTCAGGATTGGGAAAAGACAAAGCGCAAGGTGCGCAGTGCCGTCAAGGATATGGCGGACGAATTAATCGCGCTTTATTCAAAGCGTCAGCAGTCAAAAGGCTTCGCTTTTTCGCCCGATATTGATATGCAGTCCGACTTTGAGCGGCGTTTCCCCTATGACGAAACGCCCGACCAGCTGCGCGCTTCGGACGAAATCAAGGGCGATATGGAAAAGCCCTATCCCATGGACAGATTGCTCTGCGGCGATGTCGGCTTCGGCAAGACCGAGGTTGCGCTTCGCGCCGCGTTCAAATGTATCGCCGACGGCAAGCAATGCGCGATACTTGTTCCGACAACAATACTCGCGCTTCAGCACTACAAGACTATCAAGGCGAGATTCGAGGGCTTTCCCGTCGAGGTCGAGATGCTCTCGCGTTTCAGAAGTGCAAATCAGCAGAAGATAATCGTAGCTGCCCTTAAGCGCGGCTCGGTTGATATAATAGTCGGCACTCACCGACTTATTTCAAAGGATATTGAATTTCGGGATTTAGGTCTTCTTATCGTTGACGAGGAGCAGCGCTTCGGCGTAGCGCAGAAGGAACGCCTTAAGGAAAAGTTCCCCTTCGTTGACGTGCTCACCCTTTCGGCAACGCCCATTCCGCGAACGCTGAATATGGCGATGACCGGCATACGCGATATGTCCGTTATCGAGGAGGCGCCGCAGGACCGTCATCCCGTTCAGACCTATGTGCTTGAGCACGATATGGGCATACTCGCCGAAGCTATGGAAAAGGAGCTGCGACGCGGCGGTCAGGTCTATTATCTCTACAACCGTGTTGAGGACATAGAGAGAAAAGCCGCTGAAATCAAGGCGATGCTTCCCGACGCAAAGGTCGAGGTCGCACACGGAAAAATGGCTGAGGACGAGCTGAGCGAGCGTTGGCGCGCCCTGCTCGAGGGCGAAATCGATATACTTGTCTGCACTACCATTATCGAAACAGGCGTGGACGTGCCGAACTGCAACACTCTCATTATCGAGGACGCCGACAGACTCGGTCTTGCCCAGCTTCATCAGATACGCGGACGCGTCGGCCGAAGCTCACGGCGCGCGTCGGCATATTTCACGTTCAAACGTTCAAAAATTCTCAGCGAAATCGCGCAGAAACGTCTTGAAGCTATACGCAAATACACCGAGTTCGGCTCGGGATTCAAGATTGCCATGCGTGACCTTGAAATCAGAGGAGCGGGTTCAATTCTCGGCGCCGCTCAGCACGGACACCTTGAAGCCGTCGGCTACGATATGTACCTCGAGCTTCTCGGTGAAGCCGTAAGCGAGGAAAAGGGCGAAACCAATAACATAAAGAAAAAGGAATGCCTTATCGATATGCAGATTGACGCGCACATTCCCGAAAGCTATATTGACAGCATTCCCCAGCGCCTTGCGATTTACCGTCGGATTGCCGACATCTTCACATCTGAGGACGCGCTCGACGTTGAGGACGAACTCAAGGACAGATACGGCGACATACCGCCGTCGGTACGCGGACTTATCGATATTTCGATGCTGCGCAACCTCGCTTCTAAGCAGGGTATATATGAAATCGGTCAGCAGGGACAGACCGTACTGCTCTATGTTACCGAGATTCCCGCCTCGCTTGTGCTCAATCTTTCCGCCGCCCTTCGCGGCAGAGTATCAATAAGCGAAATCGGCAGAAAACACATTAAGGTTAAAATGCTCGACAGCCAGACACCGCTTGACTGCTTAAAGGAGATTTTTGACAATATATGAAAATTCTGATTGCCTGCGACTCATTTAAGGGCAGCCTCGGTGCAAACGAGGTCTGCCGCGCAATTGAAAACGGTATCAAAACCGAACTGCCCGACGTACGGACGGTGTGCTTTCCGCTTGCCGACGGCGGCGAGGGAACGGTTGAGAGCTTTTATTAGGGCTGCGGCGGCGTGAAGGTGCAGACCGAAACCGTAAACTGCTTTTTTGAGCCGATGACGGCTGAGTATCTGATGTACGATAAGCAAACCGCCGTTATCGAAACCGCGGCGGCGAGCGGTATAACAAATGTGCCCGCCGAAAGGCTCAACCCGATGAAAGCGAGCACCTACGGCACGGGACTTATAATCAAACGCGCTGTTGAAAACGGCACCGAACGGATAATACTCGGACTTGGCGGCAGCGCAACGAACGACGGCGGTATCGGCGCGCTCGACGCACTGGGCATTGATTTTCTCGACGAAAACGGCGTAAAGCTTGAACCCACGGGCGAAAATCTTATAAAAATAGCCGACTTTTCATCCCGCGAGGATTTTGAAAGGTACAAAAACGTCAGCTTCACCCTCGCCTGCGACGTAGAAAACGTTTTCTGCGGCAATCTCGGCGCGGCGTACGTTTTCGCCCGTCAGAAGGGCGCCGACAACGAAATGATTGAGGCGCTCGACGCGGGACTTAAAAATCTCGCCGACGTTATAAGCGCAAAGCTCTCAAAGAATCTGCGCCTTATTAAAAGCTCGGGTGCGGCAGGCGGACTTGCGGGCGGACTGATATCCTTTTTTGACTGTACGATTGAGTCGGGTTTTTCGGTGCTTGCGAAGGCGAGTAATTTTGAAGAGCAGCTGACAAATTCCGATTACGTAATCACCGGTGAGGGCAAAACCGACGCGCAGACCGCCTACGGCAAACTGCCCTTCAGGGTATGCGAGCTCGCAAAAATGCATAACAAACCCTGCCTTCTGGTTTGCGGTCAGCTTGACGGCGGCGTTGATATAAAAGAACTCGGCTTCAGCGAAGCTTATCAGCTTGTCGGCGGAGAAGTTACAGCCAAAGAAGCAATCGCAGACGCCGCATACTACCTGACGGAAAAAGGAAAAGAAATCGCTGAAACTCTTAATTAATGGTTAAACGCATATTATAAAAGGAGTAGTGAAAAATGACATTTGAAAAAGACATATTACACAAAAAAGTAAAAATAAAGGCAACAGGAGAAATCGCTTGTATAGTTTGGTATGACGAACATCCGGAACACGACAGCTTCTTACTTGATCTCGTGGAAAGAGATGAGTTGCCGCATTTTTATAAATTTGACGAT
>JAEEUJ010000102.1 GCA_016290515.1 Clostridiaceae bacterium | reverse complement strand
CAACAGGCTTGTATTCAAGGTCGCCCGTGTTAAGCAGCGCGCGGACCGAGAACTACAGCGACAGAAGAACCGCTATCGAAATAAGGATTATAAAGGTGGCTTTCTTGCCCTTTGTATTTTTATATGACTGATTTATCTTGGGCGGTGCGAGTCCTTCAATCTGATAAGTCCAGATTTCGTCCTCGGGTATGTCAAGAACTATTTCCTCGGCCTCAGCCTTTGTATTAACCTTTTTGGTTTTTTCTTTTTTCATTCCCGACACCCCCTTAACCTGTGAACGAGCCGGCAACCGATTCGCCCTCGGCCTCGGCCTTCTTCTCGGTTACCTCAGCGCGGCGTTTAAGCACCTGAATAACCTGATTCTGTTTGTTGGAATCATAGTCCCAGAAGAAATACGGAATAGTCATCAGCAGGAAGCCCGTTATATCGAACAGAATCGGTATAACGATTATCTTGACTCTCGACATATCGACAAACAGAACGTCCCAGTTTGAGTTGAAACCGAATTTCAGCAGAAGTATGGGAATAACAAGACCGACAACCGCTGCTATCGGGCCCGTAATCCAGCCGAAAATACCCGAGAAGGCCTCAAGTCTTTCGCCCGAAAGATACATCTGATAGTCGTTGATTCGAATATCCATATCGTGCATAACCGACATGGGAATTGTGTGGGTTACCTCGAGCAGAATAAGTATGATTACGCAGATGATACCGCAGAGTGTAACATTATCGCCGCACAGGAGAATAGTCGCAACGACGAGCGACCAGCCGATAGCACGGGTCAGATAATAGAAAATCATTACCTGCTTGTATGAGAATCTCTTTATAAAATACGGTGTGAAGAAATCAGGCGGAGTTCCCGCAAAGGAAACGAGCGAAACGAGAAGTCCGTAGGAAAGTCCGCTGAGTCGGAAGGTATAGAGATAAAGCACCGTCGTAAACGCAAGCATACCGTTGCCAAGCGAGTCAAGCAGGTAAACTACGTTGAGCATCCACTTGTACTTGTTGCGCATTACGCCGAAAATTCCGTCCCAGAACTTGATCTGCACCTTTTCTTCAAGAGGCGGCTGAGGAATTCTCTCCTTGATTCTGCTGGCAAAAACCATTGTCAGCGTCGCGAAGCCGATAAAGATTATCGGAATAACGTATCTGTAAACGTTGATGTCAGCCCATTCGTCGCGGGTAAAGCCGATTGCAATCGGAATTACGACAACCATAACGGAGTTGAGAATATGCGAAAGCTTGATGGGATAGGTTCTTATAAGAATTCTCTCCTGCATATTCGGGCTGATATTCTGAGCTACGTTTTCAAGACAGTTGCCGAAGTTGAACAGGTTGTAAACGGCAAACAGAAGGTTTGCAACCCACACTCTTGTAACAACGTCGTCTATCGCGTAAACGGGCAGCCAGCCGATAAGAATAACCATTACGCACTTGGGCACAACGTCACAGTAAAGGAAGTACTTATAACGTCCGAACTTCGGAACAAGCTTTTTGCGCCAGAAAATATTACGCGAGCCTGCCCAGCCGTTCCACAGAATGTGCGTACCCAGAATTTTGATAGCCGACGCTGCCGAAAGTCCTCGTATTGAGTTTAACGCGGCGACAACCGTATTGTTCGGATTCAGATACGGCGAGAAGTTGAACACAATCAGGAATATACCGATTACTATTGAGAAGAAATAAACGGTATATAGCTTCTTCTCGGTTTTCTTGGGCATAAAGCCGAGGTTATCGTTGATAATCCAGCCCAGAATGTCCCACAGCTTCTGCAAAGGCATATTGATAAGCGCAATTGCAGTGAAAATAACGTACGGCAACTTGTAGTGATACATTATCAGGTAGCAGCCTGCCGCAAAGCTTATGTACTCGAGAGTTTTAGAGCCGGAATAGTTAGAACCGACCGCAAGCCAGATGTCCTTATACTCTCTGTACGGAACATACTTGCCCTCGGCGGGAGTTTTCCAATGCTCCTTAATCTCGTGTCCGAGCCATTTGACCTTACCTAAAAGGTTGGTCTTTTCCTCGGTCGCAACAACGTTTTCATTATTGTCGCTCATAACACCTCTCCTTTTCCTCCTTATCAGATGCTCAGCATCCGATATCAAGGGGCGTCCCTTGCGGAATTCCCCTCGTAAAATTGCAACTTCAATTATACATTATAGATTGTATAAAATCAACATAAAGCAGAATTTTACAATAAAAGTTTTTGTTGATTTTTAGTGTAAAAGTAACAAAAAAAGACGGACCGAAGTCCGTCAGGCTTGATTCTTTTCTAAGCCTCGCCTTTCCATTCGTCAAGGAACTCGTCAACAAAGGCGTGCATAAACTCATCACGCTTTTCGGCGATTGCCTTTGCCGATTCGGTGTTGAGTAAGTCCTTAAGCAAAAACAGTTTTTCGTAAAAATGGTTAAGCGAGGTCGAATTTTTATTGCCGTAATACTGTGTTTCGTCTGTAAAGCGTTCAGGCTTTACAGACGGGTCGTGCATGCTTCTGCCGCGGCTTCCGCCGTATGCGAAGGCACGCGCTATGCCTATGGCTCCGATTGCGTCGAGACGGTCGGCGTCCTGCACACATTTGCCTTCAATGCTGTCGGGTACGGGTGAGTTTTCACCGACATAAGAAACCTTGGAAATAATGTCAATGACCTTATTCTGCGTTTCCCCGTCAACGCCGTTTTCCGTCATAAAACGTCTTGCATTGTCAAAATTCTGATGCGTTTCGGGCGAAAGCTTTCTGTCGTCAACGTCGTGAAGCAAAGCGGCAAGGGCCGTTAATTCAATGTCTGCCCCTTCTTTTTCGGCAAGCTTTACGGCAGTTTTGTACACTCTCTCGGTGTGATAAAAATCGTGCCCGCTCGCGTCGTTTTCAAAAAAAGTTTTGACATATTCAATTGCTTTAGATAAAATTTGACTATTCATTTTGCTTTCGAAATTTTAGACATAAATTAACTAAAGGCTCTCCTACAAAAGAGAGCCTATGCTTATTACAGTTCGTCGCTCAGGGATTTAAGCGAATTTGCGACAAAGGTAGCCTTGACCTTACTGCGCGCGTACATATCGAGATTCGTAACGCCCGTCAGCACAAGCACACTCGTCAGTCCGTTGTCGTAGCCTATCGCGATATCGGTTTCAAGCCTGTCGCCGATAAAGCAAAGCTCGTCCGCTTCGCAGTTAAGCTTTCTCGTCAGATACTCTACGGTAGTGACGTGGGGTTTACCCATAACGAGGGGACTCCTGCCCGTCGATGCCTTGAACATTGCCATCATTGAACCCGTGTCAAGCATAAAGCCGTCTGCCGTCGGGCAGTTGTAATCGGGATGAGTTGCGATATATGTCTTGCCCGCCGCAAGATACAGCGCCGCTTTTCTTATCTTCTCGTAATTGAGCGTGGTATCGAAGCCGAGCACGACTATATCGGGGTTGTCGTCAACGAGCTTAATACCCGCGTTCTCAAAGTCGGCGGTCAGTCTTTCGTTGCCGAGCAGATAAACCGTCTTGCCCGGATAATTGCGCTTGAGATATTCAATCGTAACGTGTGAGGAAATGACGATTTTGTCGTCCGTCACGTCGCAGCCCATATTGTGAAGTTTCGTGCGGCATACCTCGACATTGTTCGACGAGTTATTCGTGAAAAAGCAGAAGTCCTTGCCGACGCTTTTCGCCTTTTCAAGAAAGTCCATGGCGCCGTCGATGATATTGCCGTCAAGATAGAATGTGCCGTCCATATCGATAATGAAATATTTTATTTTGTCAAAAACGGGATTTTTACTCATATTCTTCTCTCCCTTCATACTGTATTGATTTTACCCTTTCGGGCGATTATTGTCAATAAATTTACAGTAGATTTAACAGCGGAATTATGATACAATTATCATATCGGAGGTGTGATATGAAAAAGTTTATTTCATGGAACGTCAACGGCATACGTGCCGTTATGAATAAAGATTTTGAAACGAGCTTCAAAACTCTCGACGCAGATATCTTCTGCCTGCAGGAAACCAAGGTGCAGGAAGGCCAGATTGATTTCTCGCCCGAGGGTTATTTCTGCTACTGGAACTACGCCGAGAAAAAGGGCTATTCGGGCACGGCAATCTTCACAAAAGAAGAACCGCTCGACGTATTTTACGGTATCAAACAGCCGTTTTACGACAACGAGGGCAGAGTTATAACGCTTGAATTTGAGAATTATTTCTTCATCACCTGCTATACGCCCAACTCTCAGGACGGGCTTCGCAGACTTGAATACCGTATGTCGTGGGAGGATTATTTCAGGGAGTATGTGCTCTCGCTTGACAAGAAAAAGCCCGTCATTTACTGCGGTGATCTGAACGTCGCGCACAGGGAAATCGACCTGAAGAACCCCAAAACAAACACGCAGAATCCCGGATTCACACCCGAGGAGAGAGAAAAGATGACGACTATTCTCGACTGCGGGTTTACGGACACCTTCCGTTATTTCTATCCCGACAAAGCGGACGCTTATTCATGGTGGAGCTACCGAATGAAGGCGAGAGAGAGAAACGTCGGATGGAGAATCGACTATTTCATTACGTCAAAGCGGCTTGACGAAAAGCTCGCAGACGCGAAAATTCACCCCGAAATTTTCGGCTCGGACCACTGTCCGGTCGAGCTTGATATTGATTTGTAAAAAGGTATAAAAAGGCAGGACCGAAGTCCTGCCTTTTACTTTTTGTTTTTTATTTTCCCATTAAACGGATTATTTCTTCCTCGCGTTTACGCTGGGCAATAAACCCGAGTGTCGCCGCAATCACTCCAAGTGAAACCGCCGCAACGGCAATCGGCTTCTTAATGTCGTTTGATACCAAACCGGTCTTTGCGCTCTTTGTGCTGTCAGCTGAATTGGACGATGACGATCCGCCCGAAGCCGATCCCGACGAGCCGGATGAGCCGCCCGAGCCGTTACTGTTGTTCGTATCGGAAGGCGTCGCGCCGCCTCCGTTTTCTATCGAGAGTATTTTGCCCTCTCCCCTATGTCCCGTTGTAGCCGTCGGGTCAAAGGCCGCCGTCTGCATCTTTACGCGGCACAGGTCATAAGTAGCCTCTCTGAGCGCCGTACCGAAGCCTATGGGATCCTTCTCATAGGTGTTTTTCATATTTGAGGTAATCTGCAGCTTCTCCGCAAAGTACCAGAGACTTGTCAGCAGAGCGTCGTTTCTTGCATAAACCGCAAGTACGGGGTCCATATATCCGCTGCCGTTGACGTCGATATAAGCGTCGGTTACGGCAAAGCCGTCAAAGCCCCATTCGGTTCTCAGAAGGTCCTTACAGAGTGCGGGATAGCCGCTGCACCAATGCGAGCCGATACGGTTATAGGCGGTCATTACGCCCTTTGCTTCGCCTTCCTTGACAGCCATCTCAAACGGTTCCAGGTAAAGCTCGCGCATTGCCTGCTCATTGGTCCAGGTGAATACGCCTCTGATAAGACGGTTGGTTTCCTGATCGTTACACGCAAAATGCTTGACAGTGACAACTATACCCTTTGACTGAGCGCCCTTGATAACGGCGGTCGCCATTTTGCCCGAAAGATACGGGTCCTCGGAATAGTACTCGAAGTTTCTGCCGCCCATGGGACTGCGGTGAAGGTTACAAGCGGGTGCGTACCAGATATTTGTACCCAGGTCGTTTGCCTCGTTACCCATTGACTCGCCCATCTGCTCGGCAAGCTCGTCATTCCAGGTACTCGCAAGGCAGAATGCCGAAGGATAGGCAAGTCCCGAGTCCTTATACATAAGTCCGCCCGGTCCCTTTACGGTGGCGGGGCCGTCGTTGTCAACCGTTTCGGGTACTCCGAGGCGGTCGAGTGCCGCCGTCTTATAGCCCGATTCGGCTATCATATCTATCATTTCCTCAACCGTGAACTGATCGAGAAATTTATCCCAGAGAGTTTCGTCGGCCGCAACGTCGGCGAGCATAATCGGTCCGTCCTCATAGACAACGCCCGTTCTCGGAACGGTGCCCTCGGTTATCGGGTCCGGCCTTACGTCGCAGTTCTTGACGCTGTCGGGAGCGGAATAATTGGTAGGCGCAGTAGGTCTTGACTTAAGATTCTGTCTTGACAGATATTCAATATCGCCAGCCGCCTGAGAAAAGAGATTCTTAATCTCAACGCCCGTCTTGTCGTCATATTTCATAACCTTAGTCGAAGGAACGGTATAGTCGTAAACCGCTTCGAAGTCCCTTACGGTGTGACCGACCTTAATCTGATAGTCGCCCGCTTCGAGCACCCATGCTTCAGTGTTTTTATAGTCATAGGAAGCCATATCGGCGGTTTTGAATTCAACCGTTACCGTGTCTGAAGCGCCGGGCTGAATCATAGCGGTCTTTTTGTAGCCCGCCAGTTCAATCGCGCTCTTTTCAATTCCGCCCGGATAATACGGAGCGGAGAAATAAACCTCAACTACGTCCTTACCCGCCATTGAGCCGGTATTCGTAACCTTTACGCTGACCGAAATCTTATCGGCGGTCGCGCTGTAATCGGTTACCTCCCAGTCAAAGGTCGTATATGACAGACCGTAACCGAAGGGATACTGAACTCTGCCGGGGCAGAAGGTTTCGAAATAACGGTAACCGACGTAGATGCCCTCCTGATAGTTTACGAAGAAGGCAAGCGGAGTGTCGCTGTATGCGAACGAGCCGAAGTTAACGGTTGAGGGATAGTCGTTGATATCGTACGCGATAGTGTCGGGCAGCTTGCCCGAGGGATTGATTTCGCCGGTGAGAACTCTGCCTATCGAGTCGGCTCCGACCTCGCCGGGAGTCCAGACGAGAAGCGCAGAGTTGACGTTTTCGTAGTTGGCAAGCCAATCCATCTGAAGAATATTACAAGTGTTAAAAAGGATTATTACGTTATCAAAATGCGCGTTCAGACCTTCAACAAGTCCCATCTCTTCATCGCTCAGACGTATGCTGTCCTTGTCGGTGCTCAGGTCCGAAAGCTCGGCGCCCGTGCGAGTGATGACAAGTATGGCGTTCTGGGAATAAGCGGCCGCCTTGTCAATCTGAGAGGTGCTTAAGTTTGAAAACGGCATCTCGGCCTGAAGCTGACCGTTGAGCGTGTCA
>JAEEUJ010000101.1 GCA_016290515.1 Clostridiaceae bacterium | reverse complement strand
AGTAATAGATAAATCGGAGTTTATCGGGGTCTTGTCAGGTGACATCCCACCCCAACCTCCCCTGTCAAGGGGAGGTGTCATTTTGCATTGCAAAATGACGGAGGGGTTAAACCAAGATTTTTCAAACCCCCTCGCCGCCGTTCGGCGGCCCTCTCCCCCTTTCAGGGGGCGTTGGTTAGTTTCATCGTTCATCCCGACAAACTCAAATTTTAATAATAGAAAAAGGCGGGATGATCCGCCTTTTTATCTTAAATAATTATTCTATTGTAAACTTTAATTCGTCACCGTCCGCGGCAAGCGATACCCTTGCGATTGAATTGTCATAATGCTCGACGATATATGACGATATTTTATCCTCGACATTTCGGCGTATGACGTTTCGAAGGTCTCTGGCGCCTCTCGTGTCGCCGCTCATCTTAGATACCAGAAGCTCACAGACGTCCTTACTGTATTCAAAGGAGATACCCCTGTCTGAAAGCGAGGTCTTAAGCTCATCAAGCATAAGAGCCGCAATTCCGCAGTAATTCTCGTGAGAAAGCTCGTTAAAGACAACTATCTCGTCAACTCGGCCTATAAACTCGGGACGGAGGAATTCCCTAAGAGCCTTGACCGCAGCTTCTTTTTTCACCTCACCGCTGTCCTTTGCAAAGCCCAGAGCGTTCTGCTTGCGCTCGCTGCCCGCGTTGGATGTCATTATAATTACGGTATTTGCAAAGCTTACAGTTCTGCCGTGAGCGTCATTTGTCTTACCCTCGTCAAGTATCTGTAAAAGAATGTTCATTACGTCGGGATGCGCCTTCTCAATCTCGTCGAAAAGTATGATTGAATAGGGCTTCCTTCTCACCTTTTCTGTCAGCTGTCCCGCTTCGTCATAGCCGACATAACCGGGAGGCGAACCTATAAGACGGGAAACAGAGTGCTTTTCCATAAACTCCGACATATCGAAGCGTATCATCGTTTCGGGCGTATCAAACAGTTCAAGCGAAAGCTGCTTGACAAGCTCGGTTTTACCGACGCCCGTAGGTCCGACGAAGATAAATGAGGCAGGTCTCTTCTGAAGCGAAAGCTGAACACGGCTTCTCTTGATAGCTGCGGCTACAAGTTCAACCGCTTCGTCCTGACCTATAATGTGTTCCTTAAGTCTGTCCTCAAGGCCTGCAAGCCGCTTCAGGTCGCCCTCGACAACCTTTGAGGCAGGAATGCCTGTCCAGAGATTGATAACCGTAGCAAGGTCAGCGTCGGTAACGTCGTTGTCGCTCGCCTTTTCCTGAACCTCGGGAAGCTTCCCCTCGGAACTTAACAGCTCGGCGCGTATCTCGGCAAGGCGCTCGTAGTCGATATTCTCAGTCTCGCTTGACAGCTCGTCCTCTTCTGCTTTAAGCGAATCAATCTCATCGAGAAGCTTCTCATACTCGCTTATAGCCTTATTGCGAAGATTGGCGCAGGTGCACGCCTCATCAAGCAGGTCAATGGCCTTATCGGGAAGGAATCTGTCTGTTATATAGCGCTCGGACAAAGTTACCGCCTTATATACAAGGTTGTCTGCAATCTTAACCTTATGGAAATCCTCATAGTACTTCTTGATACCCAGAAGCATCTTATAGGTATCCTCAATCGAAGGCTCCTCTACCTTGACGGGTTGGAAACGTCTTTCAAGAGCGGCGTCCTTTTCGATGTTCTTACGGTATTCGTTAAAGGTAGTTGCGCCTATAACCTGGATTTCACCGCGCGAAAGCGCAGGCTTAAGAATATTGGCGGCATTCATTGAGCCTTCCGCGTCTCCCGTACCGACAAGATTATGAACTTCGTCGATAAAGAGTATGATATTGCCCTCGGATTTTACCTCCTCGACAAGTCCCTTTATTCTCGACTCAAACTGTCCTCTGAACTGAGTACCAGCTACAAGCGCGGTCAGGTCGAGAAGGTGTATTTCCTTGTCGGCAAGCTTCGCGGGAACATCGCCCGCCGCAATCTTCTGAGCCAGTCCCTCCGCAATAGCGGTTTTACCTACGCCGGGTTCGCCGATAAGGCAGGGATTGTTCTTGGTCCTGCGGCAGAGTATCTGCTCGGTTCTCGAAATCTCCTTTTCCCTGCCGATAATGTTATCGAGCTTGCCTTCCCTTGCGCGCTCGGTAAGATCGGTACAGTAGAGTCCGAGATACTTACGCTTTTTATTGTCTTTTTTCTTTTTCTTACCCTTGGGCGCTTTTTCGTCGCCGTCGTTTTCGGCTACGTCAACTTCACCGTCGGGCTGTTCTGATTTATCCCCAAACATCCCTTGCATAAAGGACAGCGGAAGTGCTCCGCCCGGCTGGAAGCCCTCGCCGTCAGAGTCCATCATCTGCTGCATCTGCTCGGAAACCTCTTCCATCTCGTCCTCGGTAATGCCCATACTTTCCATTACCTGCTTTATGGGACCGATGTTGAGCTCCATAGCGCACTTGATACACAGTCCTTCATTTGTAGTTTTGTCGCCGTCAACCTTCGATATAAAGAATACCGCAGGGTTTTTGTGGCATCTTGAGCAAAGCATGTTTTTGTTCATTTAGTGTTATTCCTCGCTGTTGTCTTTGGTTTCGTCTGTAACAGTGTGATTCTTCATTTCCTTGCCGAGTATCTGACGCGCAGCGTCGGGTATATAGCTGGCAAAGGCTACGAAGGTAAGTACAACTGCGATTACGACGAGTACGAACATTGCATTTTCGGGCAATGTGAATTTAGGATACAGGGTGCTGATAGCGCCTACTTCGGGTCCGAATGCGATTATAAGAAGCATAACCACATAAAATACGAAGGTAGCCGCCTTACCGTAAATAGCCGCGGGTGCGGGACGCGCGCCTCTTGAAATAATCGCAAGTCCGCCCAGAAGCATAATTACGTCCTTGATAATGAAGAGCAGGAATACCCACGCGAAAGCCTGCATTGCAGGGCTCTGGGCGCTCTTGAACTTAATAAAGAGCACAATAGCAAGCGTGAATATAGTCAGCTTATCAGCTATCGGGTCAAGCATCTTGCCCAGGTTGCTGACCTGATTGAACTTTCGGGCAATTTTACCGTCAAAGAAATCGGAAAGTCCCGAAATCGCAAGTACAAGCACCGCCCACCATACGTAGCCCTTCATATAAAGAACGGCAAATACGGGAATGAGCAGAATTCTCGCAAGCGACATGAAGTTCGGTACGGTGCACGCACCGTCAAAAATCTTATGCAGATTTTGCTTAAAGGTTAATTTTTCTTCTGCCATAATACTAATTACCTCTGAAAAGTTATTCGTTCAGGAATGCCTGAGCCATGGAAATTGCCTCCATGGGATTGAAGTTATCGCAAATCTGAACTATCTTGGAATCTGAAATAGCCTGTTTTGTTTCGGGCTTCTCAATTCTCGGCTGAATGTAAACGAGCAGGTTGCAGATAAGGAATACTACTACCACGCCCTCTGCAACGCCGATAAGGGCTCCGATGAATTTGTCGGTCTTTTCTACAGCGTCGCTTGACAGCATACCCTTCGCTATCGCGCCGAGAATCAGCTTAAGTATAATTCCGTAAATGATAGCAAGGAAGAAGTACAGAATGTGTTTGAGCACCTCGGTTGCGATAGGCCTTACAATCTTGTCCTCAAGCTCTTTGTACATATCGGTTGTGCCAAGCTTGGTCTTCTGAAGCTGAGTAGTGATGGTCGAAACGTTGATGCCGACCTTCTCACACTGCTTTTTCGCAAACTCAGGCATATTGTCGAAGCAGTACTGAGCCTTCTGTGAGGCGGTGAGTCCCTTGCCGTCCGAAGGAAGATTCTCGTAAAGCTCTCTCTGTACGGTCTTGTAGAAGAACGCCTTGTACATAACCTGTGCAACGGGCTTTGCGGTATATGCTGCAAGTACGATTGCAATTACAAAAGCGAGAACCTCGGCAATCGTAACAACAATACCTCTTCTGGCCGCAAGAATTACAATAACGATTAATACTGCAACCAGTGCCAGATCAATAACAATACTCATAGTTTTTTCCTCCTAAAAAACTTGATTATTTTTTACGCGTTTTCAGCGTTTTTTTGCGTGGTTGTTTTTTCCTTTGTCTCATTGTTTCCGAAAGTCTTGAACGAATTGACAGTGCTCGTGGTAAGAACGTAGACGCTGTCGGCGTCGCAGTAGCAGTTTATTCCGTCGCTCGAAACGTCAGCTGTACCGATTATCTTGCCGCGGCGGTTGAAGTTTATAAGTTGACGGTCGGTAAGCACCGAAATATTTCTGCCGTCGCAGGAAACAGAACGCACCGCCGAGTTAATCTCGGACGAGAACATTTCCTTACCGTCGGCATTGTAAAGCGTGAGAATTTTTGAGCTTGACGAACCGTATTTTGAGAATACCGCGGCAGTGATGTTATTCTCCGCCGTGCACTGCCTTGCAAGGCTGTTGAGCGAAAGATCAATATCGACTCTGTTTGCCTTACGGTCTATAAAGCTCATGATATTAGGTCCGCTTGCAAGAAGCATCTTTCCTTTTACAAATTCGACCTTTGAAACGGTATTTGAGCCGTAGTTGTATTCAAACACGGGCTCCTGATAATCAAAGTCGAAAATAAGTACTCTCGTGTACAGTTCACCGTTTTCTGCGCCTATAACGCTGACGGCTACTCTGTCGCCCTTGTCGGAGATATCGGTTGAAATAATCTCGTCCTTCGAGCAGTCCCAGCGGAAGATTTCCTTGCGGTTTGAATTGAACACAACGAGCTGAGAAGCCGAGTTCTCACCGCGCGTGGCTATTGCAACGGAACCGTTCTTACCGACGCTGGCGGTCAGAATCTTCTGGTCCGTCGAGCCTTCGTAAAGTATCTTTGTCTTTGAAAGCACGCGGTAACTGAAGCCGCCTACATCAAAAAGTATTGCTCTGCCGTTACAGCTGTCGATAAGCGGATTTGAATACGAATGGGTAAAGCCGGAAAGCTTTCTCGCGGTCGAATCGAGTACGTAGGTACTGTCCGAGGTGAGCACGAGCAGATCAGAATCAATCTGCTTTACGTCGATGGGAGTAGAGCTCTCAAAATAGTAAGGATAACCGTCGCCGCGCTTTGAGCCTAAAACCATACTGTAAAAATAGTCGCCCACGCTTGAAAACGTGATATTGCCGAAACGGTCGGCAGCGATAAACAGAAGTATGAGCACGGCAAAAATGACGCTGACTACCTTAAGCACGGTAATAAGCCTGCCCTGATTAATATCGTCTTTAATTTTGGCTTTTCTGATTTTTATACTTCTCTTCTTCATCTTTTCCACCGAAAATCAATAATTGACTTTATCTAAATACAGTCCGCAGGGCTTAACCGTTGCGCCGGCCTGCTGTCTGTCCTTTGAAGCTATAATCGAAGCTATGGCGCCCTTTTCGATTTTACCCGAATTAATGTCGAGCAGAGTGCCGACAATAATACGCACCATATTGTAAAGGAAGCCGTCTGCTTCGACCGATATTTCAACGAAGTCGCCGTTACGCTTAACGGAAATACTTTTAATTGTTCTTGTCTTGTCATCTACCGAGCTGTCAGCCGAGCAGAAGGCAGAGAAATCGTGAGTGCCGAGAAACGCCTGAGCTTCGCTGTTCAGCGTATCTACGTCGATTTTATAGGGATAAAAAAGCGCCCTGTCAACGTAAAACGGATTTTCAAAATCTCTGTTGAATATCAGGTATTTATACTGCTTGGATTTGCAGTCGTAGCGCGCGTGAAATTCATAAGGCACGCTGCATATATCGGTAACTGCCACGCTGTCGGGCAAAACCGCATTGAGCGATTTTTTGAAGGCGGTGCAGTCTATTTCTTTTTCAGTTCTTATATTGCAGCAGAACATATTCGCGTGGACGCCCGCATCGGTACGGCTGCAACCGGTAACGTTTTCGCGAACGCCGAGTATGCGTTGGACGGCGTCCTGCAAGCTCTGCTGAACGGTAACGGCGTTGGGCTGAACCTGCCAGCCGTGAAAACGCGAACCGTCAAACATAAGTGTCAGTAAATAATTATTCATCACAGCACCGTCGGAAAATAATGATTGAGTAAGATTATACCCGCAACCGTCGCTGCTACAACGATAAGCGAGATATAATCGCGCACAGCGCACTTCATAACGCGAAGTCTTGTTCTGCCCTCGCCGCCCTGATAACAGCGGCATTCCATCGCAAACGCAAGTTCATAGGCTCTGCGGAACGAGTTTATAAACAGCGGAACGAATATCGGCACCAACGCTTTTCCGCGCTGAACGATATTACCGCTTTCAAGGTCCGCGCCTCTCGATTTCTGCGCCGACATTATCTTGTCAACCTCGTCGATAAGAGTCGGAATGAAACGCAAAGCAATAGTCATCATCATTGCTATTGAGTGAACATTGATCTTAAATACCTTCAGCGGACTGAAAAGCCTCTCAATAGCGTCTGTGAGCATTGTGGGGGAAGTCGTGTAGGTAAGCATAGAGCTTGCAACGACCAGAAGAATAATTCTAAGCGTTGTAAACAGCGCCATATTCACGCCGCCAGTTGTGATTTTAAGCTTCCACCATTCCCAGAGCACCTCACCCGTTCTGTTGTAAATAAGCTGTAAAAGCGAGGTTATGATAACGATAATAACTATCGGTCTAACGCTCTTTAATATGAGCTTGGGCGAAATACGCGAAAGCAGTATGACTGCCAGCAGCAGTATGAACATTATGCCCATAGCGTAAAAGTTCTTGCAAAGGAAAATGGCAACTATATATGCAAAAACAAGCACTATTTTAATTCTCGGGTCAAGTCTGTGAATCACGGAATTACCGGGAAAATACTGGCCGAGGGTGATGTCCTTAATCATACCTGCACCCCCTTCTTTTTAAGAAGCGAGAGCAGCTCGTCACGCGCAGCGGTAACCGAATAGATATCGGTGCGCACGTCATAACCCTTTTTCTTAAGATCCATGAAAATACGTGTAATCTGAGGCGCATCAAGCCCGATTTCGACTAAGCGGTCAATACCCGAGAAAACCTCGTCAACCGTGCCGCAAAGTTCAATTTTACCCTTATTCATCACGATTACCTTATCGGCAAGACGTGCAACGTCCTCCATACTGTGGGAGACGATAATAACCGTGTTTTCCGTAGCCTGACGGTAGTCGGCTATCATATTCTCTATCTTCTGT
>JAEEUJ010000100.1 GCA_016290515.1 Clostridiaceae bacterium | reverse complement strand
ATCTCAAGAGTGATACGGCGGATGATTTCCGTCATATCAACCCATTCGGCGCGGATGCCGAAATACTTCTGGAACATATCGGCGTTGCAGTAGCTGCCCGCGATACCCATCGCGATACCGCCGAAATTGACGTAAGCCTTGTTTTTCATCCAGCCTACGCTGACCGCACAACGAGCGAAGCGAAGAATCTTTTCGGCAACGTCGGCGGGAACCGCAGTGTCGCTCATATCCTGAACATCATGTCCGTAGATTGAAAATGCAGGAAGTCCCTTTTGTGCATAAGCCGCCATAACTGCCGCTAGATAAACCGCGCCGGGTCTCTCCGTACCGTTAAATCCCCATACCGCCTTGATGGTCAGCGGATCCATATCGAAGGTCTCCGAGCCGTAGCACCAGCAGGGAGTAACCGAAAGCGTGGCTACGACGTTTTCCGAAGCAAACTGTTCGGCGCATTTTGCCGCCTCAGCGCCGCCGCCGATAGTGGTTTCGCTTATAACGCACTGTACGGGCGTGCCGTCGGGATAGCGCAGATTGGTCTCGATAAGCTGCTTTGCAGCCTTCGCCATGCCCATAGTTTGATTTTCAAGACTTTCGCGGACTCCGCCCCATCGACCGTCAATAACGGGTCTGATACCTATTTTCGGATACAACATATAAATCCTCCTGACTGAGTTTATTTATTAACATTTTCATTGTAGCACAATTGTTTAATACAGGCAATAATTCAATTACACAGTCTCTTTCCTGTTCCCACCGTTTTTCGGAGGACGGCGGATGAGCTTGTAGCACTGTTTATACTCTTTATAAGCAAGGTCAAATTCTTCTTTGCTGCAGTCGTAGCCGCCGAAAGCGGTCTTCTCAAACAGAGCAATAAGTCTTTCGGGTACTGCGCCCCTTGTCTGCGACAGATACTCTCTGAGCATATCGGGCGTGTAGGCGGAAAAGCTTTCGCCGACCGAAATACCGACAACGTCAATCAGGTTTCCGTATAGATAAATTATTCTGTTGTTAATCGGTACGAAGTGAATAAGCAGCCGTACAATGCGCTCCTTTATTCTGTCGATGAGAGCAAAAACAATTAAAATAGCCGCTATAACGAATATTACAGATACACGGTTGAGCGCGTTGAACACTTTTGAGATTATACCGAAACCTTTTCCGTTTTCCGAAGCAGTGTGTACGGTTTTGTAGTCGGACACGGTCGGGTCGAAGGTCAGCCAGCCCGCCGCGGGTATATAGACCTCGACGAAGGCGTGGGCGTAGCCGTCTCTTATAACGAAGCTGCCGCTTTCGGCGTCTTTTTCAAACGCGGCAAAGCCTTCGGTATAGCGCGCGGGAAGTCCGACGGCTCTTGCCATGAGCGTCATGGCCGTAGCGTAACCCGCGCAGTAGCCTGTTTTACTCTCAAATACGAAATAGTCAACCGAATTGTCACGCGGGACGTAATCGAGCGAATACTCAAAACCGTTTTCGCTGAAATAGCTTTCAAGTTTACGCGCTTTTTCAAGGTCGCTTTTGCAGTCCTTTGTGATTTCGCGCGAAAGGTTTATAAGCTTCTGCGATACATTGGAAAGGTCGGTGTAACTGTTTTTCGCTTTAAGATAGTCATCCCTCAGACGCTTGGCGTATGCGTTATTACCGAAGGAATTAAGAAATAGCAGATAATCTTCAGAACTGTAATTATACTGCTTTGCAAGCTCGTAAAGCGAATTCTCGGGCTGAATAAAGCTGAAGCTGTCATTGAGAGTTTCAAGATAATAATATGAAGTGCTTCTGATAACAGATGTATCGGAGCTTGATTTGTAATATTTAAGAGCGCCTGCAGGACGGTCGTCGGTGATTGTGCCGTAGGGAGCGGGGAGATACCTCGGCGTAAAATCCTCGTCAAACACACGCGCGGTATGAACGGTATAAAGGCCGTCCGTGTCGGTGTGAGCGAGCGCGGAAAAATCGTTCACCACGTCGTCTGTAGAGTATTCGGGCATCTGCTGACTGTAAAAATGCCAGCTTCCCGTGTCGGTTGAAAGCCATACGTCGGAATTGAAATAGTCAAACGCCTTTGTGCGCAGGAAAAACTCGGATTGTGCGGAGTCGGTTTCAAAGTAAAAAATCGGCTCATAGCTGTAGCTCGGACTCGCATTTCTCGGGGATGAGCGTTCGGACAGCTCCGAGGAAACCGATGAACTGCCGACGTTCATATTGAAGGGATTGAAAAACCTTGAATTCTTTTCAAGGAAAGCCTCGTAATAGGGCTTTTCCGCAGCCATTGTTATCGCGCCCGTTATGAGTATGAACACGGCTATACTGATTATATATGCGCGGTCAATCTTCAGCGAGCTTTTACTTTTATTTACAGCAGAAGATTTGAGACGTTTATTGTGTATGATAACCGCCAGAAACAGCAGCATTATCAGCGTCGTCAGCGCGTCGGGCATAATGTCGGAACGCTTTGCGAAGAAGAAAAACGGGAACATCGTACAAAGCATCACGCCCATAGTTCGAAAACGTACTACGGTGAAATAGTAAATTACTGAGGTTAAGAAGAATCCGCCGCCTATAAACAGCGCCGCCGTCAGAAGCGGCTGAAACGTGTCGGCGTCGTCCTGCGCATAGAACCAGCGAAGCGGAGAGTAAATGCCGAAGCTTGCGGCGTGAATAACGATTAAACCGAAGGAAACGGCGAACAAAACGGTGAAAATCAGCGCGTAAACGAATCCGCCCGATTTCATTTGCCTGAGTCTGTCGAATAAGCGGAAGAGATACACAGACGCAAACGCATACACAGCCGTGAGTACGTAGGCTGAGGGCTTGTTGAAGGTGTAAAGACTCGCGAAGCTTACGGATATTGCAAGAAGAAGCGGAAATGCATATTCGTTAACTTGTTCTCTTGTAAGCCCGAGGTAGGTTTTGGAAGTGTTACCGTTCACAGTGCACCTCCTTAAGACCTGCTGAGCTCAAACGCGTCGGACAGCACCCACTGGTTTGAACTTAACGGGGGCAGCGAAGCGGCGTATGAGCTGATTATCATTGTATCGGGATGCGCGGCAACCAGAGCTTCGAGTGTGGAAAAATCGGAGTTCACGGCAGCCGTGAAGCAAATAGGAAGCGTTGAAACGCTGTTAAGTTCAGCAGGAAAGAGCTGCGGGCACTCGCACGGTTCAAAATCAGCAAGTTCCTCCTGAAGAGCATAAATATCGGTTGGATTGTGCATTTCCGCAGACATCCACAGTCCCTGCTTGCAGAACCAGAAAACGGCGTCTCTGCCTTCAGCAGTGAGTGAGCTGAGCATGGCAAGAGCGCCTTCGATTACGTTATCCCTGACCGTCAGAGCCGCGTCGGTTTGCGCGGTGACGGGACAGTCGAGCAGAAAAGTACGGCCCGAGCCTTTGATTTTTTCGTCGAGCCTTACCATAAGAATATCGCGTTTTGAGGACAGCTTCCAGTTGATTCTTTTTATCGGATCGCCGGGTACATATTTGCGGTGGTCGTAGCCTGCCAGTCCCGTGGGTACGGCGGAAACGTCGTCGGACTCCTCCTCGTCATCGTCATTTGCCGAAAACTGAGAAACGGTTTTCGTAAATACCGCCTGAAGAGAAACCTCGGGTATGTCGGGATAAACCGAAGCGGTCAGGTCGGAAAGCTCTTTAGATAATTTTAATCTAAAGTAAAAAATGCCGAGATAATCCGAGACGGTTACGCTGTCGATAATGAAATGCGCCTTGCCTGAATGTACGGCGGTTATCGGGAAGCTGAGCGTATTAATGCCCTTGCCCGTGACCGAGCCCTGAAGCGTGTCTGTACCCTCCGACGAAAAATGTGCCGAGGGCTTAACCTGAGCGGTAATCAGGGGAGCGGGCAGTATGGTCGAGTTAATGAGCTTTATTTCGCAAAACAGCTTATCGCCCTTCGAAACGGCAGAACGGCTCAGCGCCGGTTGAACCGTGATGCCGCGTATGACGGCGAGCGTCACGGCAAGTGATACAACGGGCGCTATGATAAGAGCGTAGGTCAGCACCATTCCGATTGTACCGTCGATTACGAAGGTTACAAACAGAGCCATGCCGATACAGCCTATGTAATTAATGAGCGAAAAAACTGTTTTACGCATATTTATTTCTTGGGAGCCTCAACCGTGAGAGCAACCTGTTTAACAACGTCCTCTGCGCTTTCGTAGGCCGATTTTCCCTTTGCGGAGAGAATGAGCCTGTGCGCGAGAACGGGGACTTCCATGTCTCTGACGTCGTCGGGGACGACGTAATCCCTGCCCTGAACGTAGGCGTACGCCTTTGCAGCCCTGAGCAACGATATGCTTGCTCTCGGCGAGGCGCCGAGCCTTATAAGGTCGGAATTTCTCGTCGCCGTGACGAGCCTCAGAACATAGTCGACTATACTGTCGGCACAGTTAACCTTTTTAACGTTTTCTATGTGCTCAAGCACTTCGTCAGCCGTCATTACGGGCGAGAGCTTTTCGTTAAAGAACGGTTTTTCCGAGCGACGGACTATATCAAATTCGTCTTCAAAGCTCGGGTAACCCATGGATATTCTCATAAGGAATCTGTCCATCTGCGCTTCGGGCAGATGATACGTGCCGTAGGTTTCAACGGGATTTTCCGTTGCCATTACCATAAAGGGCTTTGGAAGCGGCATTGTCACAGAGTCCAGAGAAATCTGATGCTCCTCCATTATTTCAAGCAGCGAGGACTGAGCCTTCGGTGAAGCGCGGTTGATTTCGTCTGCCAGCAGGAAATTGCACATAGCCGCGCCCGCCTTGTATTCAAGCTCGCGCGTCTGTGAGTTAATCATTGAGAAGCCGACTATGTCCGACGGCATAATGTCCGGGGTCAGCTGAATGCGGTTGAATTTGCCGTCAACCGAGCAGGCGAGGGCGGAAATAAGCCTCGTCTTGCCGACACCGGGTACGTCCTCGACGAGTATGTGTCCCTCGGCGAGCATGGCGCAGACGACCTTTGTTATTGGCTCGCGCTTGCCGACAATTACCTTTTCAATATTATTTACAACTGCTTCAATTCTTGAATTCATTGTCATCTTCCTTTCAAAACACAGGAATATCATATTAAGCGACATTTGTCTATTAATAGTATTATACCATAAAAAAACAAGACAGGCAACGCCTGTATTGATTCGGTTGTACTTGTCTTTGAACAATGTAACAGAATAATACTATAATAAAATACAAAGCAGTTCATCCGAAAAAAGATTGAAAATTCAAAAAATCTTATCGAAATTTATTGACAAAGCCTTGAAAAAAAGGTAAAATAATTTGAAAAGTTAATGTGACAGAGTTTTTAGCTCGATATTGTGCATTTGGTATCCGTAGGGATATTGTATCCAAATGCAGAATATCGGCTTTTTTGTTGTGCCGATCCGAACCTTTACAATTGAATCTGCAAATGTCCGGGGTGCCGACCGGGGGAAGCAGGCAATGATATGAGCCTGCCAACGGAATAAACCCGACAGATTGCAACGAATTAAGTAAAACATAAAAAAGAGAGGTACAACTGATGAAAAACTTTAATTGCTTTTTTAAGAACGAAAAGGAAAACGTTAAGGTCAGAGAGCTTGTCTTTTTATCGGATTCGAGTATCGGTAAACGTGATTTCGCCTTTGCCTTACGTAAGATGAGAGAAATGGGCCCGTTGCTGTCCGGCGGTGCATATATCGGCTGGCAGCTTCGTCTCGACGGCGAGGGAAAGACGCAGCTTATGTTTTTTGCGAACCGTGACTCGGGGATCACGGACGGGGATATCGACTGGGTATTCGACCGCATTGCAAAGGTGAACACCGAAACTGAGGTAGGAATCTGCAACGCTCCCAACAGGCGCAAAAACTATACGATCAGAACAAGGCAAACCTCCGAAAATTTGCAGGGCAGCTTCTGTGACAGATGGGAGGAAGACCTTAATCAAATGCTTATGCAAAGCAACGTGATTCTGCAGATGACTGTATATAAAGGCGAACAGGACGAAACTGATATAAACGTCCTGTTGAGTCTGACGGGGGAGATGCCGATGAGGATGAAAACGCTTCTGACTCTTGCGTTTCCGCATAGCTTGGCGGAGAGAACAACCGGTCTTATCAGCCTTTCGGAACTTACGGGAATTGACGCGGCCAGCGTGAGCGCGGGTATGCCGGAGGTAATCGATAATCTGTATTCGGAGTTAAAACGCAGGACATGTCCCTTATCAAAAGCGGCTGATACAGATGATTTGGAGATTATTGATGACGAGGACGACGATTCAACTCCTCTTGATATCCTTAATCTCAGCATCCGTTCGTACAACTGCCTTATGAGAGCAGGGGTAAGAACAGTTGAAAAGCTTCGCGCAATGACGGATGAAGAACTGAAAAAGGTCAGAAATCTCGGCAGGAAAAGCTATGAAGAAATCAAAAAAGCTCTGGGTGAAAGCTGCGAAGACGTTGAGACGGAACCTTCCGAAGACGACGGCGTTGACTACTATGAACAGCTCGACGAGATGGTTGGTCTTGATGAAATCAAGACGCAGGTAAGAAAAATCGCAGCACTTGTCCATATGAAAAAGGCTATGGAGAGTTCAGGCGACCGTAAGCTGCCGATAACGTTGAATATGCAGTTTGTAGGAAACCCCGGTACCGCAAAAACCTCGGTCGCCCATATTCTTGCCGGAATTTTTTACCGTGAGGGCCTTGTAAAAAGCAGCAAGGCGATTGTAGTCGGACGCTCTGAGCTTGTAGGCGAGTACGTCGGACATACGGCTGCCCGTGTGCAGAGGTTATTCGAGAAGGCAAAGGGAAGGCTTCTGTTCATAGACGAGGCTTATGCGCTTGCCGACACTAACAAGGGAAGCTTCGGTGATGAGGCGATAAATACTATCGTTCAGGAGGTTGAAGCTAACCGCGGAGATACGATAGTGATTTTTGCGGGCTATAAAAAGGAGATGGGAGAGCTTTTCAGCAAGAACCCGGGACGTAAGGCAAGAGTGCCGTTCACCAGTGAATTCAAAGACTACACGGTTGAAGAAATGGCGAAAATAGTGGAACTGCAGGCTAAAAATCTCGGCTTCTCGGTCAGTCCCGAAGCTTTGGAAAAGGTAAAGGACATCTGTCTTGAGGCGTCGAAGAAGCCCGACTTCGGTAACGGACGTTTCTGCAGAAATCGGGTAGAGGACGCTGTGCTCTCGTACGCCTACCGCCTCTTTTTGAATGGAAAAACGGATATTGCGGACGTGGACTTCACGCTTTCTGCGGACGATTTCAGCTACACACCAGAAGTTGAAGTTAAGGAAAGAAAACCGCGCTCGGTAATAGGTTTCTGATATGAATGGTTTAATGGAAAAAACACCCCCGAAAAGCTTCGGGGGTGTTTTTTATTTGTTCTTACATATCTTACAGACGCGCGAAATGTATTTCCAATCCTCCGGTGTCA
>JAEEUJ010000005.1 GCA_016290515.1 Clostridiaceae bacterium | reverse complement strand
AACCTTCGACATGGACCCGCAGACGATCAAGGCCGTCTGGGGTTTCAACGGCACGGAACGCCCGGGCGCCGTCTATCTTGCCGCCGTGATGGCCGCCTATGCCCAGAAGGGGCTGCCCGCGTTTTCCATCTACGGCAAAGACGTCAAGGACATGACCGACGCCGAGATCCCGGCCGACGTTGCCGAAAAGATTCTGCGCTTCGCCCGCTGCAGTGTCAGCGTTGGCTGGATGAAGAACAAGGCCTATGTGAATTTCGGCGGCGTGGCAATGGGCATTGCCGGCAGCTACTGCAACGCCGACATGTTCCAGAAATATTTCGGCATCCGCGCGGAGTGGGTTGATATGACGGAAATTATCCGCCGTATCACTCTTGAAATCTATGATAAGGACGAATACGAAAAGGCGCTTAAGTGGATTAAAGAAAACTGTAAGGAAGGCTTTGACTGCAACGCAGGCAAGAACCTGCCCGAAATCATTACAAAGTCCAAGGTAGTTCCCGCTGATAAGGATTGGGAATTCATTGCCAAGATGACAATGATAATGCGCGACATACTCTACGGTAACAAGAAGCTCGACGAAATGGGCTGGCATGAGGAAGCGCTCGGCAAGAACGCATTTGCAGGCGGTTTTCAGGGACAGAGGCAGTGGACGGACTGGCTGCCCAACGCCGACTTTACCGAAGCGATTATGGCGAGCACCTTTGACTGGAACGGCAGAAAAGCTCCGACTCCCTTCGCAACCGAGAACGACACCCTCAACTGCGTAGCTATGATGCTCGGCACTCTCGTTTCAAACACCGCGCCGTGTTTTCACGACGTACGTACATACTGGAGTCCCGAAGCGTGCGAACGCGTTACAGGCAGAAAGCCCGAAGGCGTTGCGAAAAACGGCTTTATACATCTTATCAATTCCGGCGCAACCGCACTTGACGGCAGCGGCGCTTCAAAGAACTCAAAGGGCGAGGGATGCATGAAACCCTTCTGGGAGATGAGTGATTCCGATATTAAGGCGTGCCTCGAGGCTACCGACTGGTGCAGGGCGAATTATGAATATTTCAGAGGCGGCGGATTCTCAAGTCATTTCCGCTGTCATGCAGAAATGCCCGTCACCATGCTTCGCGTTAACGTTATCGACGGCATAGGTCCTGTACTTCAGCTTGCCGAAGGATACACGGCCGACCTTCCCGACGAAATTCACAATGTAATTGACAGGCGCACCGACCCGACCTGGCCGACGACATGGTTCGTACCGAACCTCACGGGCGAAGGCGCGTTCAAGGACGTTTACTCGGTTATGGCCAACTGGGGCGCGAATCACGGCGTCACCGTTTACGGCCACGTAGGAGCCGAGCTTATCACGCTCGCTTCAATGCTTCGCATACCCGTAAATATGCACAACGTTGACGGGACGAGAATTTTCCGCCCGCACTCATGGGCTGCGTTCGGCACCGAGGACCTTCAGTCCGCCGACTACCGCGCCTGCGCGACATACGGGCCGTTATACAAATAACACTAACAATCAGAATCCCCGAAGCGTGTGACCGCTTCGGGGATTTATTATGCTTTTCAATTTAAGTAATATCGGCTGTCCGTGAGTTGTACAGCTCGATTATTTCATCGATTCGGGAATAATCATCCGCCTGTCTGAGCAGCTTCTCGGCATCAAGATACGGTTTGACGGCGCGATAATATACTGAGTAACGCTCCGTTGCCTCTCTGATTTGCTTATCGACTGCTCTGCGCTCAAGCTGAAGCTTTGACACTGCGGACTTCAGCAGTTCAATCTGCCCGGTGTCCTTCGCTTCTCTTGCAGCTTTGAGTTTTTTCAGCGCGTTGTGAAGCTCAATTTCGTTCTCATCCTCACGTGAGAATAGCGAGTCGAAAACGGAGCTGTCAAATTCGACGATTCCGTCAGGGAAATACTTGCTGATTGCTTTACGGGAGGCGTTAATTCCGGACACCTGCATCAGAGCTTCTCTGCGTCTTTCTTTTTCAAGCTCGGTATTTTTCGGCATGGCCTTTGCCTGCGCACGGGTGACAGTTGAAGCCGAAATAAAGCCGTCAAGTCCCGCCGCAACGGTGCGCCTTGCGTTTTCCGTCTGTATTCTGCCGTAATCGGTGTCGTATTTAGTCAGCTCTTTCATAACGAACCGTGCAATTTCAATGTCCTCGTTATCCTCGGTAAGCTTCCGAATCTGTTTTTTATCGCACGTTTTTTTATTAATAACGTGAGGTTCTTTGTCACAGTTTTCACGCGATTCGGTTATAATTTCGACCGCTTCGCAAAGCGCGTCATCCTTGAGCACGTTGTTAGCGTAGTCCTCGAAAACCGCACGGATTTTCAGCACCTTTACAATCGCTCTCTGCCTCGTTTCGGTAAGGTCGTAGAAGAAATACGGTATTACGTTAAGCACCGCTCCGACAACGGAAGCGAGTACAAGCACGCTGCTGATGCTGATGAAATACGACTTGTCGTACAGCACGTCATAGACGTTTGAGCCGTCGTAACCCAGAGAAAGCGCGACGCTTTGATTAAGTCCGGAGCGCTCGTAGAGCATAGGCAATACAAAGCCCGTCGCAAGCGTGATTACCTCACCGATAAGACCGACCGCGGCAAACATACCGTCGATTCTCTCACCCGTAATGTACTGCTGGTAATCTCTTATATCGGCGTTTACGCTGGGATTGAGAAGATGGCCGAGCGACGTGATAAACTGATTTACAAAAGTGCAGACAAGCAATAGCCAGATAATGTTCTTTGAGCCCGTCATCCTGACGATGGGCAGCATCAGCAGAATGAAGCCGATATTCAGCAAGTTTGTAAAAATCAGTATTTTCTTCTTGCCGTACTTTCTGATAAAATACGGAGCCACGAGATTGGGCCAGAAAGACGCGTTTCCCGCAATTGCAACTATAATCGAATACTGAGCGGGGGTTGCAGCGTGCTGATAATTATAAAGCCATCCGAGTATGCCGTTAAACGAGCCCTCAAGGAAGCCCAGCCAGCCCGCAAGCGATATAATCCAGAAATACTTGTTATGGGCTATCGCACGGAACGCGTCGGAGAATTTCATGCTGATAACATGAGTTTTCGCCTGAACGATTTTCTCCTCGGTGTTTACGTAAACGAGCACCGAAACCGCGAAGCCGACGAGCAGCATCGGCGGAAACAGCACACGGTAAATTTTCAGGTCGTACAGCGTGTTGTCGCCCGTAATCGCCTTTGCGACAAGCGGCAGAAAAATATTGGCAAGCGACGGAGAAAAATTCTCGACTACGCTCTTTATTGACAGTACGTCGGAGCGCTCGATGCTGTTTGGCGACAGTACGTTGACAAGACTGTCGTAAGCGTCGTTATAGAATTTGAAGAAAAACTGAAAACCGATATTGAATGCAAGTACGACGGCGCACTTCATAAACAAGCTCATATGCTTGTACGGCATCCAGATAAAGCCCACGCCGAGTATTACCGTCGGTATGCCCATGGTGATGAGATACGGTCTGTATTTACCTTTCATCGAGCGGGTGTTGTCAATCATTTTCGCCCGCAAAGCGGTCAGCGGAAAGCCCGACAGCACACTTAATATATAGATAACATACAGCGCGGCGGGGTCAATGCCTATCGTATTGCCGATAAGCGTATTGCCGACTGCGATCATCATCATGTTGATGCAGTAAACAATGAACTTAACGCCTATTCCGCCGAATGACAGAGAGGCGATTTCCTTGAAGCTCATGTATCTTCCCCGCGGCGGTGTCTTCCAGTATTTCCTGAAATTACCGAGCAGTGAAAACATTTTCTCTTTCATCCCAGTCCTCCCTGTAAAACAAACGTAGTAACCGATTTCGGTGTAATCTCGGTGTTACCGTCGGCGTAACTCTCTTCAAGATTCCTGCTGTCATCCGTAACGGCGCAGAGCGTCCCCTCAGGCAAGCTTATCTGCCCGGATTTATCGGTGTCGTTGATAATAATCAGAACGGTTTTTTCTCCGTCGGTAAACGCAAGCGGCAGAAATTCACTGTCATCGCATTCGGCAAAGATTCTGCATGCACCGAAGGGAATATATTTTGAGAAGTTCCCCGTTACGTAATAGCGTTTTGTAATCTCATATGACCTGTCGTCGGTGTTTATGTAAATCAGCCCGTCGCAGTAATCAACCTCCGATACCGCAATCCAATGCTGCCATGAGCTGACGTTGAGTATGCTCAGGTCCTCGTAAATGACACGCGCCATAACCAGCGCCGAGTTCATTGAACTGTCCCTGCCGCCCTGCATATGACACCATTAGCTAATCCTTACCCCGACATCGGGATAACGTCTGTCCATATATTTTCGGAAACGCCTTAAAAACGCTGTTCTGTCGTTCATAAATGGAATCGGAACATGCAGGAAATACGAGTGAACGTCAACCGCGTCAAGCCGTCTGCGCGTCTGCGGATGCCGCAAAAGCTCCCTGGTGTAGGACTTGTTGAACCAACGTATATCGCCTGATTCGACGCCCGACAGCATAACGCCGCCCAACGCGGGACGCTTATCCATCTCCTCAGCAAACATACTCATAAGCAGGCCCGCCTGACGGGGAGAATAGTGACAACCCTCCTGACCGCCCGTCCACATCCAGACAGGTTCGTTGATAGGAGAAAGAAACCTGACGGGTAATCCCTCGTTCACGAAATGCTCCGTAACGTCAAGCAGATATTTTACAAAAGCCGCATAATTCTTCCTGGCCAGATTTGTCCTGAAAGCGCGGCTCGGGTCAAGGTGCGACTTTCCGTTTTTGGTGAGCCGTTCAACAGGTGAATTGGCAAACAGCACAATCTCGTCAGCGCCGTCCGCCGCCGCGCGCTTCATCATATAAACGGCATTTGCGTCGCGTGAAAAATCATAGCCGCCGTCCGTGGTTTCAAAGCTTTCGGTGCGCCTGAGCGGATTGTCGATATTGCCTTTTCCCGAATTCTTGGAGCCTGCGCCTATATTATATCTGTATGTGCGAAGTCCGATTCCGTCGGTCTTTGAATAAAGCAGGCGTGATATTTCGTCGCGGCACTCCCACCCGCCGACAAGCTGCGCCCACCACGCTCCGCTCGCGCCGAATCCGTCAAAGGACTGATATTTAATGCACCGGTCAATTTTCAAATTCACGGTTAAATCCCCCTGCTCTTTGATAGGGTATCGCTGACTATATTGTAACTGCAATAAATACCTAAGTCAATTAAATCAGGGAAACTCAACAACGCCGCTGAAAGCGTTGAGCTGAGTACGCCCGTTTATTTTTTTGTGTTTCGGGAGGCGGAACCGCGGGGATATTTTTGCGTAAAAATAAAAATTTTAACGATAATCGTAAAAAAGTACTTGACAAACATAAAATGTGTGCTATAATTGCCTTAACGTTAAACGTTAAATATTTAATCTTTGGAGGAAAACACAAATGAACAATTCAGGAATCAAAAAAATCAACACAGCAGGTCTTATAGGCTATATCGTCTGCATACTGCTTATAGTTTGCTCAATTTCGTGTATGGTAGTAACGGCAATCGGCACTGCCGCGGCAATCTCGGTTTCAAAGGAAAACGTCAGCGCCAGAGTTTCGACAAATATCGACATAAGCTCGACGGGTAATTTCCTCGAGAAGCTTAACAAGTATATGAATATCAGCGGCGTTGAAAATCTCAGCGACCTTGTCACCGAGGACGGCGAAACGGTTGAGGTAAACGACAGAGACATTTCAGAGGTTACGGTTGCGAAAACCGAGGGCGGCTCCTTTTCGGTTGACGTTAAGACCAACGAAATCACCTTCAGCACCGCAAGAATCATCGCAAGCCTTGTTGTAAGTTTTATCTTCCTGGGTGCGGTAACGGTAATGCTTCATCTGCTCAAGGCGCTTATGAAATCGCTTAAGACCTGCGAAACTCCGTTTGCGGATGATGTAATCCGCAATATGACGCGTTTTGCAAACTCGCTTATTCCCGTAGTTGTACTCAATATGCTCTGCGGCGGTCTCTGGAACGCGGTAACAAGAGGCGCGGAAATCGGCCTGACAGTCAACCTCGGCAGCGTGCTTGTAGTTGCGGTTATCTATCTGCTTGTAATCGTCTTCAGATACGGCGCACAGCTTCAGAAGGAATCCGACGAAACTCTGTGAGGTGAATGATATGGGAAAAATAATACTCAGACTGGACAGGGTTATGGCAGACCGTAAAATCAGCCTTAACGAGTTGTCCGAAAAGGTCGGCGTTGCCAACGTCAACCTTTCGAAAATCAAGAACGGACATATCAGCGCAATAAGATTTTCGACGCTTATCGCTCTGTGCGAGGCACTTAACTGCCAGCCCGGCGACCTGATTGAATACGAAAAGGATTAAAGAAATCCCCGAAGGCAAAACCTTCGGGGATTTGAATTTATTTTAAGAATTCATATTCAAACAGCGTTGGAACAAGGTGTTTGATATAGTATTCTTTTAGTAGCTTTATAAGATCTTTAATCGAATTATTCAAATTACCATATTTAGTAACCATTTTAGGGCTACCATCTGCTTTGAATCCTTGTTGTATTTTAATATTAATTTCTTCATCAATTTGAAATAATCCATAAGTGAATTGTGGATTATATTCTTCGGTTTGCTTTGCATATTCTTTTATTTCGTTCCATTTTTCAAAAATATGCAATTCTTCCGTAGAGAGCTTATAACCCATAGATTTGAATTCATCCAATTTAATGCTTGCTAATGTTTTTTGCTGATTATTACTATCAAAACACAATTCATTTCTGTATAGTTCACCATCCCTGCCTACAAAACTCCTCATATGTGCATAATGTGTTAGACAGGTCCAAATAAGAGTTTGACAAAGAAATTTGTTAAGTTTACCGGACGATAAATCGGCATTATACTGTTCCGCTTTGTCTCCCGACTTCATAATCATCGACATGATTTGCCAATTGTTGCAATTGTCAGTGTAGCGTGACGCAGCAAATAATGGGAGCTTTTCTGCAAAATTGTCAGAACGCAAGTAAAATCCATGCCCATTATATATTGCACCTCTCAAAAGCATAGAACAATATCTTGGACTATCGAAAGTGTTTTTGTATGCAACAAGATAAGCCAATATGTTTTCATTGGAAACAGGTACCACACCTGAAGTACTCTTATTGGATTCAGTTCCGTTAATTTCGCATATTATTCCACCAGCAGTATCATTGTCAAATGAACGATTGTCAAAATATTTGTCACTAAATGTGGAATATACACGTCTTAATATAATATTGTCACAACGGATTAACTTATCTTTTTCAATATCATAAGCTTCCAGCTCTATTTCATTAGTCATTATATCATCTTCATTAGACCACATTATACATGTAAAGCAACCAGAATCCGAATGAAAATGTTTTCTGTTAAAAGCAAAACCGCCTAGAAACTTCTTGTTAACAAGGTGATGGGCTTTCCAATACTTTGGAGGACCAAAAGTTATAAAACTATCGGTTGGTTGTCTTAAGAAGTATTCGAATCCGGACCAAATAAAAGCATTACCCATATCGTTTAACGCAACACCAGAAACTTTTTCCGACATTTCTTTTGTGATATCAAATTGTTTCCATTTTGCCTCTTTCTTTTGCACGATTGTAATGTCGTTATTTTTTACGATTTCTTTGCTTTCCACTATCGGGGGATTTTCATACAAAATTATTGTACATTTCGGATCATCCAAGTATTTTCTTACATTTGGATTTTCAATAATCTCTTTTGTCAAGGCGTTTGCGCCAGTTAAAAAGCCTTCTGTGTTAAGTTTAGGAAACTCTTTTGTGCTTTTGGGAATTGGAGGTATAATGTATCTAACTCTTCCTGCATACCTGTCTTTCAAAACTATCCATTCTTTTAATTCATAAGTACTTAATACGACATGTGAAAGTATATCCTCCCCTTCGTCGTCCAAAAACATTTCCAAGTTTCCCGTGCCTGCGCATCTGTCTAAAATTATATAATCGTTTCCCTCGGGGACACGTTCTATTGCTTGTTTGACTAATTCGGTTGATTTCTTTGCATAATGTTTAGGAGTATAATATGCCCCTAAATCATGCTGAGTTGCTGGATCATTAAGTATGTCCATAATATATTTGAAATCAATCTCTGCACCAGTCCAAGGATTAATGAAATCTTTTAGAGTTCCAACAGGAGCGCGAAGTTCATCAAAAAATTTTTTCTTTTCAGGTTTTTGCCCATATTCAATTGCGTGTTCATAATAATAATTTGCCCAACCGTAAACATTGTGAACATTAATGTCAACTTTAACATTTTTAGGTCTTTGTTGTACAAAAGACAATAAATCCTTCATACCTATGGCACTTGATAAATTGAAATTTATAATCTGTTCAGCTACTCCTGCGCTAAAGCCGGCTATACCGTCAGACGCCTTTAAGTTTGCATATAACGGAATATCATTTACATATTCTAAATAATGAATGGTGTTATATATATAGCATTTGCATTCGTCTTGACTCACTAGGCAAATTTTTGCAGGTACAGGAATTCCGTCTCGATTAAAACGAGTTAAATATACTAAAGCTTGACTTAATGCTTTGTTTGTACCATAGCTTCTAATATTAGTTTTGTGCTCAAATATGATACCTTTTGTATAGCCGTCCGTACTTCTGTCAACAGTAATATAGTCGGTATACTCTTCACCAAAAATGCTTTTATAAAACTCTTCTTGCCAAGTTCTTTCGTCAGTAGTAATAGTTTTGACTATATCAGGCATTGCTTTTATCTCCTTTGCAAAACTGACATTCACTAAATGTCATATTAAACAAAATTATAACATACAATAACCGTATTGACAAGTAGTGAATGTCAAAGGTGATTGTATGTTCAAGAATAAAAATGATGATAAAAATAATATGCTCGGCAAGGCGGTAACTTTTTATAGGTTGAAACTTTTGCCGAAATGCAGTCAGAGGCAACTCGCAGATTTGCTTCAGCTCGAGGGCTTGGATTTGGATAAAAACGCCATACAACGAATCGAGTGCGGCAAGCGTTTTATTACGGATATTGAGATATTAGCTTTTTGCAAAGTGTTTAATGTAACTCCAAATGACTTATATGGCTATGCGACTAATAATCAAGAAAAGCAGCCATAAAAAAGCCTTCGGTTTTTCCGAAGGCTTTTTTGTCAGATTAATCAAATATTAAAAATAACTACTCTGACGCGCATAATCGCTGAGATTTACGCCGAAAATTGCTGCAAGGATACCGAATACAATCGCAAGCACAAACACAATAAGCATTACCAGAAGGAATGAACGCGCATAGTTTCTGCGGTTGATGTTCTCATTACTGCAGGCAAACACGATTAATAAAATAATGCCTACTATCGGAAGCGAGAACAGAATGTTGTAGCCTATGTACCCCCATGCGCTTATCGGCTTGTACTCGGGCGAGTAACCCGACGGCTGCCCGACGGGCGGTGCGTAAACGGGCGGCGGAGTATAGGTCGGCTGAGGCTGTGCAGGCGCCGCATAGGGTGTCTGCTGGGCAGCAGGTGCTGCATAAGATATCGGCTCTGCAGGAATCTCACTGCCGCAGTTTTTACAGAATTTTTCACCCTGCGCTGCCGCAGCGCCGCATTTCGGACAAATCATAATAAAACCCCCTGTGTTTTGTTTTTTTCATTATACCGCTTTTTTCAACAAGTGTCAATTTTACAATTGATTGTTGCTTTTAACTATGGTAAAATGTTTAAAAAAGGAGGTCATATTATGGACAGATTAACACTTGCAAACAATGTACTTTCAGCTGTAAGCGCATGCCCCGAATTCAAGGCTGCGGCTAAGGCTTATATCGACGCCCCCGCCGATGACAGCTGGGCGGCACTTGTAGCCGAGGCGAAGGAAGACATCAGCCCTATCGAAGGTACTGTTGAATTCTTCAAAACCGATATGGCAAAGCAGATTTTCGGTGCAGAGCTTGCCGCCGAGAAGCTCGCTCATGCCGAAAAGATAATGGCAGAGGGTGCAATCTACTGCGACTGCCCCGGCTGCACTGCTGCACTGGCAATTATAAACGCTGAATAATTTTGGTTAAAGGACAGACCTATGGCCTGTCCTTGCCGTTTTTTAATGAAGGTGAAATTATGAGAAACGAATACCCTAACCCTCAGTTTGAGAGAAAAGACTGGATATGCCTTAACGGCGAGTGGGACTTCGGCTTTGACAAAAAGGCAGATAAGAACTATGCGTTTTCAGCGGACGAAGCCCTCGCACTCGAGCTTTATTCGAAGAGCATTTATACTCATAAAATTCAGGTGCCCTTCTGTATCGAAAGCAGGCTCTCGGGCATAGGCTATACCGATTTCGTAAATCTCGTATGGTATCGCAAAAAGCTTGACATTAATGCTGACGGCAGACGCGTTTTTCTAAATTTCGGAGCAGCCGACTATCTGACTACCGTTCTGATAAACGGAAAATGCGCGGGCAGGCACAAGGGCGGCTACACGTCGTTCAAATTTGATATAACCGAGCTTGTCAGGGACGGCGAGAACGAAATTTTTGTTCTGTGTGAAGACTCGGTTCACAGTCCCCTCGTCCCGCGCGGCAAGCAGTCCAAAGAGAGAGAAAGCCATGGCTGCGACTACACGAGGACGACGGGAATCTGGCAGAGTGTCTGGCTTGAATACACACCCGAAAACTACATTAAGCAGGTAAAATACTATCCCGATCCCGATGACTGTTCACTGACAGTCTGGGCGGACTTTGAAGGCTGTGCGGATTTCAGCGCAGAAGCGTTTTTTGACGGCAAAAGCGTAGGCTACGTAAGCTCTGACGCGGCAAAGGGCAATCACTTCTTTAAGCTCCCTCTTTCTGAAAAGCACCTCTGGGAAGTAGGCAAGGGCGGACTTTACGACCTGAAGCTTAAATTCGGAGACGATGAGGTTTCGAGTTATTTCGGACTTCGCGATATCAGGCTCGACGGTATGAAATTCCTCATAAACGGCAAGAGTGTTTTCCAGCGTCTTGTGCTTGACCAGGGCTTCTATCCCGAAGGCATCTACACCGCACCGAGCGACGAAGCGCTGATTAACGATATAAAACTATCCGTTGCGCTCGGATTCAACGGCGCAAGACTTCATCAGAAGGTCTTTGAACCGCGTTTTCTTTATCACTGCGACCGTCTGGGCTATCTTGCGTGGGGCGAATACGCCAACTGGGGACTTGACTACTCGTCGCCTTACGGCGTTGACGCTTTTTTAAGCGAGTGGTCCGAGGCCGTTGAACGCGATTTCAATCACCCCGCGATTATAGGCTGGTGTCCGTTCAACGAGACGTGGGATTATCACGGCAAACGCCAGTACGACCCCCTGCTTGAAACGGTTTACAACTATACAAAGTCGGTTGACAAGACGCGCCCGTGCATTGACACAAGCGGAAACTTCCACGTCAAAACCGACATTTACGACGTTCACGATTACAGCTACGACGCTGAATTCTTCAAGAAAAATTACGACCGTCTTGAAAGCGAGGGATATCTCTATGAGCACGTGCTCAATGACAATCCCGGCAGGCAGAAATACGGCGGTCAGCCCGTATTCATAAGCGAATACGGCGGCATCAAGTGGGTATCCGACAGGAGCATCGAATCCTGGGGCTACGGCGAGGACGTCAAAACGCCTGAGGAATTTGCCGAGCGTTACTGCGGACTTACGGATGCGATAGTCGGTAATTCAAAGATTCTCGGTCTCTGCTACACTCAGCTTTACGACATTGAGCAGGAGCAGAACGGACTTTACACCTACAACCGCGAAAAGAAATTCGACGACGGAATTTACGAAAAAATCCGTATTTCCAACTCGAACACGGCAGCTATTGAAAAGGAGTAAAAAATGCTTTTTATCGAATATCCGAAATGTTCAACCTGTCAGAAGGCAAAAAAGTGGCTGGACGACCGCGGGATTGAATACGACGACAGACACATAAAAGAGCAGAACCCGACCTACGACGAGCTTAAGCTCTGGTATAAGCAGAGCGGGCTTGAGCTTCGGCGCTTCTTCAACACAAGCGGACTGCTGTACAAATCAATGGGACTAAAGGAAAAGCTTCCGACCATGAGCGTGACGGCTCAGCTTCAGCTTCTTGCAAGCGACGGTATGCTCGTAAAGCGTCCTTTGCTTATCCGTGATGACGTAATTCTGGTCGGTTTCCGCGAAAAAGAATGGGAGGAACACCTTCTGTAATTACTCGGTTATTCACGAAAAATTCACAAATTACCGAAAAAATGTTGAATTTTTTTCGCGCTTGTGGTAGAATACATTTTATATTATTATAGGTTATTATGGGTAATTGTGAAATGAAGTTTTCTCAGATGAAATATTCACGCCCCGATTTGGCCGAGATGAAGGCTGAAATTGCGGCGCTGACAGACAGACTTAACAAAGCCGAAAGCTACGAGGAAGCAAGAGCTGCCTTCGTAGCGTTTGACACGTATAACAAGCACATTCAGACTCTCGGTACGCTTTCTCACGTGCGTCATTCAATTGATACGCGTGACGAGTTCTACGATAAGGAAAACGATTTCTGGGACGAGGCCGAGCCGGAGCTTATGGAATTCGCTCAGGCTTTTACAGCGGCGATGCTCTCAAACAAATTCCGTCCCGAGCTTGAGGCGGAATTCGGCAGCATTGTTTTTATCAACGCCGAAATTGAATTAAAGACCTTCTCTCCCGAGATTATTCCCGAATTACAGGAAGAGAGCAAGCTTGTATCCGAATACGACAAGCTTATAGCGAGCTCAAAGATTGCCTTTGAAGGCAAGGAATATACCGTTTCGCAGATGGGCCCGTTCAAGACCGACCCCGACGACGCACGCAGACTTGCCGCATGGAAGGCTGAGGGCAAATGGTATAAGGACAATCAGGCTAAGCTTGACGAGATATATGATAAGCTCGTTCATCTAAGAGATAAAATGGGCAGAGCGCTCGGCTATGACGGTTACACTCAGCTCGGTTATTACCGTATGGGCAGAAACTGCTACACCAAGGACGACGTTGAGAAGTTCCGTGAAGCAGTCAGGAAGTACCTCGTACCCGTTGCAGACAGTATTTACCGCGAGCAGGCGAAGAGACTCGGCGTCAGCTACCCGATGAGCTTTGCCGACTGTGCGCTTACATTCCGCTCCGGCAATCCCAAGCCCTGCGGCACTCCCGATGAAATACTCGCCACGGGCAAAAAGCTCTATGACGCTCTTTCACCCGAGACAAGCGAATTCTGGAACGCTATGCTTGAAAACGAGCTTCTTGACGTTCTTGCTACCGAGGGTAAGCAGAGCGGCGGTTATTGTACAACTCTCCACGATTACGAAGTTCCTTTTATATTTGCAAACTTCAACGGCACGGCAGCGGACGTTGAAACGGTTACTCACGAGGCGGGCCATGCCTTTGCCGACTGGATGAACCGTACACGCTGTCCGATTGAAACAATCTGGCCGAGCATGGAGGGTTGCGAGGTTCACTCGATGTCGATGGAGTTCTTCGCGTGGAGAGCAGCCAAGGATTTCTTCGGCGACGACACGAGAAAATTCCTTTACAGCCATCTTGCAGGTGCGCTGACCTTTATTCCCTACGGCACTATGGTTGACCATTTCCAGCACGTTGTCTATGAGAAGCCGGAAATGACTCCCGCCGAAAGACACGCCGTATGGAAAGAACTTCTCGGCGTTTATATGCCGTGGTTAAGACTTGACGGCGAAATCCCGTTCTATTCTGACGGTGAGGGCTGGCAGAGGCAGATACATATCTATCAGGTTCCTTTCTATTATATAGATTACTGTCTTGCGCAGACAGTTGCGCTTGAGTTCTGGGCGATGATTCAGGACGACCCGAAGAATGCGTGGGAGCATTACATGGCCTACACCTGTCAGGGCGGCAGCAAGGTGTTCACCGAGCTGCTTAAACAAGCAGGTCTTGAAAGTCCGTTTGACGAAGCCTGTCTTCGCGGCGTGTGCGAAAAGGCCGGAAAGTGGCTTGACAGCTACGATCTTACGGGTATCGAATAATGAAGGGGCCTAAGGGTTGGGATTATCTCAACGAGTATAAGCAGGCCGCCGACGGTCAGTACGTTTACACGGGTAATCTGTACGTGCTTCACGACTCCGGAAACGTCCGTAAGAAAATCGGCGTGCTCTGGGCGTTGAGCGTTGCAGCCGTTATCGGTTCGGGGCTTATCAACGCGGGCGGAATGAACAACAGCTTCTACGTCATTATTCCGTATATAATCGAAGTGATCTGCGCTTTTGCATTGAGCTGGCACGTGATAAGGCTCATATTTACAAAAGGCGATTTCAAAGAATACTATTATAATAAGATAGTTAACGGCGTACCCGCTGCGTCTTGCATATTGAGTATATCGGCAGCTGTCGGATTTATTGCATCGGTTGTTTTTGATATTCTTCACAGCTTTGACGGAAAGATGCTTCTGTGCATTCTGTATCTTATTTCAAAGCTCGTATGCATAACCTTCGGTGTTCTCATTTACCGCTTTTATAAAACGGTTGAGTGGGAAAAGCGGGAAACACATAACTAGTCATTTCTTGGCGCAAGCCAAATAAATAATAAAGGAGAAAAAGAAATGAAAAAGATTCTTGCTATCGTTTTAGCACTTACTCTTGTCGTAACAGTATTTGCTGCTTGCGGTAAGAAGGCTAATAACGACACACCGCTTGTAGTCGGTTATTCGAACTTCTCTGAAAAGTTCTCTCCCTTCTTCGCGGAGACTGCTTATGACCAGGACGTTCAGACCATGACCGCTGTAAGCCTTCTCAACATCGACCGTCAGGGCGCTATCGTTGAGCTTGGCAAGACCGGTGAAACCCGTGCATATAACGGCACTGATTACACCTATTACGGACCGGCTGATCTTAAGATCACAAAGAATGACGACGGCACTGTTGCCTATGATTTCGATCTTCGTGATGATATTAAGTTCTCAGACGGCGAGAAGCTGACTGCTGATGACGTTATCTTCTCAATGTACGTTCTTTCCGATCCTACTTATGACGGAAGCTCAACATTCTTCGGCCTTCCCATCAAGGGTATGGAAGAGTACCGCGCAGGTATGGACACTCTGTTCAACCTCATCATCGCTGCCGGCAAGGACAACACTGACTTCACAAACTGGGACGAAGCTACTCAGACAGCTTTCTGGGCAGCAATCGACAAGGCCGGTGAAGGCCTCGTTGAGGATATCCACGCTTACTGCGTAGATAACGGTTATGCTGAAGAAACAGCTACTCTTGCTGACACTGCCGCAATGTGGGGCTTCGAGGCTCCCGCAGATGCTACTGCTGCTGACATCTTTGCTATCATGGTAGCGAAGTATGAGGGCGACTATGCAAATCTCTTCGCAACAGAAGCTGCCAACAAGTCAATCTCAGAGCTCATGGAAGGTTATGACAGCTATCAGAAGGGTATCAAGACCGGCGAATCAGCTGCTAACATCGCCGGTATCGAGAAGACCGGTGAGTATTCAGTTCGCGTAACTCTTACTCAGGTTGACGCTGCTGCTATCTATCAGCTCGGCGTTATCATCGCTCCTCTCCACTACTATGGCGATGCTGCTAAGTATGACTATGACAACAACAAGTTCGGCTTTGAAAAGGGCGACCTTTCAACCGTAAGAGCCAAGACAACCCAGCCCATGGGTGCAGGCCCCTACAAGTTCGACAAGTTCGAGAACGGCGTTGTTTACTTTGAGGCTAACAAGGATTATTACCTTGGCGCTCCCAAGACCACTTACATGCAGTTCAAGGAAATGAACGATACCGACAAGCTTAACGGCGTTATCACCGGCTCTGTTGATATCACAGATCCTTCATACTCACAGGATACAGTTAAGGCTATCAAGGAAGCTAACGGCAACGACAATGTTGTAGGCGACAAGATCACCACCAGCACCGTTGACAACCTCGGTTACGGCTACCTCGGCATTTCAGCTAAGGCTGTTAATGTTAAGGGCGAAATCGGTTCTGAGGCTTCCAAGAACCTTCGTAAGGCATTTGCTACTGTATTTGCAAACTTCCGTGATGTTACCGTTGACTCTTACTACGGCGACGCTGCTGAAGTTATCAACTATCCGATTTCCAACACCTCTTGGGCTGCTCCCCAGAAGACTGATGCCAACTACGCTATCGCATTCTCAAAGGATGTAAACGGCGCTGACATCTACACTTCTGATATGGACGCAGACGCAAGAACAGCTGCTGCTCTTAAGGCTGCTCTCGGTTACTTCGAGGCTGCAGGCTACACAGTAGCTGACGGTAAGGTTACAGCTGCTCCCGAGGGCGCTAAGATGGAATACGAAGTATGGATTCCGGCTGACGGTTCAGGCGACCATCCTTCATTCATGATGCTTAACCTTGCTTCTGACGCACTCAAGACTATCGGTATCAACCTTATCGTTAAGGACCTTGCTAACTCCGCTGACCTCTGGACAGGTATCGAAGCTGACCAGGTACCGATGTGGTGTGCAGCTTGGGGCGCAACTCCGGATCCCGATATGTATCAGGTTTACTATTCAGGCGTTGAGTCAGGTAAGGACGCAGGCGGTTCAAACTACATGTATGACATCGCTGATGCTGAGCTTGATAAGCTCATCATGGACGGCCGTTCATCACTTGACCAGGCTTACAGAAAGCAGATTTACAAGAGCTGCCTTGACATCATCGTTGACTGGGCTGTTGAGGTTCCTGTATATCAGCGTCAGAACGCTATCATCTTCTCAACCGAGAGAGTTAACATCAAGACCGTTACTCCCGACATCACTACATACTACAACTGGTATGCAGAGATTGAGAAGATTGAGCTCAACTAATTGAGTTAAACTCAAAAGCTTAATAATAATTCTTATTTTAAGCACTCATAATTGGGGGCAGATAAGGAAACTTATCTGCCCTCTTTGGGGCTTTATACTTCAACCGATTAAAGCGTTAAATGCACAAAATATTGTGTATCGCTAAGCTATCAGACCTATTTCTGATGGTTTAGCGATATGTGATGTAATAACATATCAAAGGCTAAATATTTTTGGAGTGATGAAAAAGTGCGCAAATTTATTATCAGGCGTTTGTTGCAGTCGATAATAATACTGTTCTTCGTAGCATTTATTATCTATGCACTTATGCGCTGTCTGCCGACCTCGTTTATTGAGGCGATGGCAAGGCAGAAGTCAATGCAGCCCAACTCAAAGAGCTATGAGGAATGGATGCAGCAGCTGACCGCTATGTACAACATGGACGGCGGCATTCTTATCGGCTTCATAAGATGGCTGGGCAACGTTATCCGTCTTGACTTCGGCGACAGCTGGAGATGGACTATCCCCGTTACAGAGAAGTTCAAGGAGGTTATAGGTCTCTCGTTCATTATGGGCGTCATCTCGTTCTTCTTTGAGCTTATTATCGCTATACCGCTCGGTATTATAGCGGCTACAAAACAGTATTCAAAGACCGACTATGCGGTCTCGATTATAGCGTTGGCGGGCATTTCGCTGCCTACATTCTTCTTCGCTTCTCTGCTGAAGCTCGTTTTCTCCGTCAAACTCGGCTGGTTCGAGCTGGGCGGCGTTGTCAGCAGAGATTATCCGCAGCTTGATGCCTTCGGTCAGTTCCTTGACAGGGCAAACCATCTGGTATTGCCCATAGTAACCCTTGTTGTTATCAGTATGGGTTCCCTGATGCGTTACACGAGAACGAATATGCTTGAAGTTCTCAACGCGGACTACATCAGAACTGCAAGGGCGAAGGGACTTTCGGAACGTAAAGTCATTTATCATCACGCCTTCAGAAATACACTTATCCCGATTGTAACCATCGTCGGCGGCTCACTGCCCGGACTTTTCTCCGGCGCTCTGATTACCGAGACTCTGTTCTCACTTCCCGGCATCGGTTTTATCTCGTATGTGTCCGAGGTTTCGGGCGATATTCCGTTTACAATGTTCTATCTGGTATTCCTTGCGGTTCTCACACTGCTGGGTAACCTGATAGCCGATATACTCTACGCGGTCGTTGACCCGAGAGTACGTATATCTTAAGGGAGGGGGAAACGAAATGAGTAACGAAGTAAAAACCGCTCCCGAAAATAACGAGCAGTATTCGCTGAACGATGACCGACGCGTCAAGGTTCTGTCCCCCGGTATGCTCGTCGCAAAGCGTTTTATCAGAAACAGACTTGCTGTTACGGGTCTTATCATCCTTATATTAATGTTTGCGTTCTCGTTTATCGGCGGTATCGTATCGCCCTATAAGCAGGACCAGAAATTCTACCGCACCGATATTCAGACCAAGGACTATGCAGGTATTATCAAGAACGATGAATACCGTTATCTCGTCGCCGATGAGGCTTTCACCGGCCCCGTTCAGGCTCAGTCGCTTCTTGCTTCAATGAAGGGCGAAAGCGAGTTTGAATACCGTGACGTAAAATACTCTGTCGAAACCGTTAACGACGGACTTTACAATGTCTATCTCGGCGGCAAGCTCTTGGGTACGGCGACAAAGAAGATTGTCAGCTCCTCCACCTCAAACGAGCAGTTCCCGTTTGATTTCCAGTATAACGCTCTTATGGCCGAAGCCGAAGGCAAAAACAGCTTTACTGACGGCGCAGGCAAGACATACACCATCGACGAGGACGGCATAGTCTTTGACGGCGAAACCGAAGCAGCCTACGTCAGCGAGTACATAGTACGCGCGGTTATGGGCGACATTTTCCTCAGCCGTGACTTCAAGAATCAGCTTATCGACGCTGTTGAAGCCGGTCAGACCGAATTCGTTTTCAAGGGCGAGGACGGCGTTGAGGCCGAATACCGCCTTAAATACGACGCAGCCGCAAAGGCATGGGACGTAAAGCAGGAAATAGACACAACTGTTTTCGATACCTATTCGGCACCCACAAAGCAGCACTGGCTGGGCACCGACAGAAACGGTATGGATATGCTTACCCGTCTTATGTACGGCGGCCGAGTTTCGCTTATCATCGGCTTTATCGTAGTTTTCATTGAGACCATAATCGGTGTTGTTCTCGGCGGTATCTCCGGCTACTTCGGCGGCTGGATTGACAACCTTATAATGAGAATAGTCGATATCTTCTACTGCATCCCCTCGCTTCCGATTATCATTATCATCGGTGCGGCGATGGACGCGGCGAACGTTGACCCGAAAATCCGAATGCTCTACCTGATGCTTATACTCGGTATCCTCGGCTGGGCGGGTGTTGCAAGACTTGTCAGAGGTCAGATTCTTTCCCTTCGCGAGCAGGAATTTATGACCGCTACCGAGGCCTGCGGTATCAACGTTCCGAGAAGAATCTTCAAGCACCTTATTCCCAACGTTATCCCTCAGCTTATCGTTTATATGACTATGGGTCTGGGCAGCACGATCATCCTCGAGGCAACTCTTTCGTTCCTCGGCCTCGGCGTCCGCTTCCCGTTCGCTTCATGGGGTAACATTATAAACGACGTTAACGACGTTTTCGTTCTGACACACTATTGGTTCGTATGGATTCCCGCAGGCGTTCTGCTTCTGCTCACCGTTCTCGCCTTCAACATTGTCGGTGACGGTCTGAGAGATGCGTTCGACCCGAAGATGAAGAGATAAGGAGGCAGCACAATGGCAAAGAAAAGAAACGACGGCTATCTGTCTGCCAGAGAATCCCGAAGAATCTCCAAGGAAAACAGAAAGATAACCAATGAATTTGAAAAGAGATATAAGCGTAAGAACGTTCCCGAGTCGGAATTCCTTACGCAGATGAAGAACCCCGCAAACTCGCTTGAAATCGAGGACCTTCACACCCACTTCTTTACAGATGTAGGTACTGTCAAGGCGGTTGACGGCGTTACGTTTGAGGTTCCGCTCGGCAAGACCGTCGGCGTTGTCGGCGAGTCGGGCTGCGGCAAATCGGTTACGAGCCTTTCGATAATGCAGCTTCTTCAGCGTCCCCAGGGACAGATAGTAAGCGGCGAGATAAGACTCAACCTCGGCGATAAGGCGTACGATATCACAAAGACGCCTATCCATGAGATGCAGAAGCTTCGCGGCAACTTTATGTCGATGATTTTCCAGGAGCCCATGACGAGCCTCAACCCTGTTTTCCGTATCGGCGATCAGGTTGACGAGGTTATCGCCCTTCACGACGGTAAGGGCATGAGCGACGAGGAAATCAAGTCACGTACTCTCGAACTTATCGAGATGGTTGGAATTGCGAACTCCGAGGGCGTTTACAAAATGTATCCTCACGAGCTTTCCGGCGGTATGCGTCAGCGTATCATGATTGCTATGGCGCTTGCCTGCAACCCGAAGCTTATCATAGCCGACGAGCCTACCACGGCTCTCGACGTTACGATTCAGGCTCAGATTCTCGACCTGCTTCGCAATCTGAAGGACAAGATCAATTCTTCAATTATGATTATCACTCACGATCTTGGCGTTATTGCCGAAATGGCTGACTACGTTGTAGTTATGTACGCGGGTAAGGTCGTTGAAAAGGGCACTGCGGAAGAGATTTTTGCTCATCCTGCACATCCCTATACCATCGGTCTTATGGCTTCAAAACCGGTTGTCGGCAAACGTGTTGAATCGCTTTACTCAATTCCGGGTAAGGTTCCGAATCCCGTTAATATGCCCGACTACTGCTATTTCAAGGACCGTTGCGAAATGTGCATAGCTGACTGCAACGGCGAGTATCCGTGCGAAATCAGCATTTCGCCGACTCACAAGGTCAGCTGCTACCGCTATTACGAAAAGAATCTGAAGAAGGAGGGCGCAGACAATGAGTAAGAAAAACGATGCTCTTGCAATTGACAACAATTATACTCCCGTAACTCCCGACCCTCAGTACATTCTTCAGGTCAACGCACTTAAAAAGTACTTCCCGATTAAGGGCGGCGTTATCACCAAGACCGTAGGCTACGTTAAGGCAGTTGACGGCGTAACGTTCAACCTTAAGCGCGGTACGACTATGGGCCTTGTCGGCGAGTCCGGCTGCGGCAAAACCACTACGGGACGCGCAATTCTCCGCCTTTCGGGCGAGAAGACGGGCGGTCAGGTGCTCTTCAACGGCAAGGAGGTTTATGACCTTAATGCCAAGGAAATGCACGACATCCGTACCAAGATGCAGATAATCTTCCAGGATCCGTTCTCATCGCTTTCACCGAGAATGCCTGTCGGCGAAATCATCGGCGAGGCGGTCCGTGAACACGGTATCGTTTCCAAGGAAGAGTATAACGACTATATCGACAATGTTATGGACAACTGCGGACTTCAGCCCTATCACAAGGACCGTTATCCGCACGAGTTCTCGGGCGGTCAGAGACAGCGTATCTGCATAGCGCGTGCGCTCGCTCTCAATCCCGAATTCGTTGTATGCGACGAGCCGGTTTCCGCGCTTGACGTTTCGATTCAGGCTCAGATTATCAACCTGCTTAACGATTTGCAGGAAAAGTATAAGCTGACTTATCTGTTCATTTCTCACGACCTCTCGGTTGTTGAGCATATTTCGGACACGGTAGGCGTTATGTACCTCGGCAACCTCGTTGAGTACGGCGAGACCGACGACATATTCAAGAATCCGCTTCATCCCTATACCAAGGCTCTGTTCTCGGCTATTCCGATTCCGGACCCGACAATCAAGATGAAGAGAATAGTTCTTGAAGGCTCTATCCCCTCGCCCGCCAATCCGCCCGCAGGCTGTAAGTTCCACACGAGATGCGCCAACTGCATGGAAATCTGTAAAACGCAGGCTCCCGAGCAGAAGGAAATCGAACCCGGACACTACGTAGTCTGCCACCTTTATGACGACGTAAAGGGCGTTGAGAAAAATGAAGAAGAATAAGCAATTTGCCGACGATGACGGCAGAACCGTCGCCGATATGAGCGGTATTGAAAAGACGCCGCTTATAATTCCGAACTTAACGGGAAAAACCGATAATAAAAAGCCCGAAAAACGGACTGACAAGCCTGAAAACCAGGTCAGCCTTTCAAAGGGTGAACGCCGTTCGTTCATACTCGGAACGGTCAGCGCGGCGCTGGTAATCGGACTGATTTTCGCGGCAGTGTTCGCGGCGGTGATACTTGCAATAATTTTCTTCGGAAAATAAAAGAATAAAGAGGATTGCAAAAGCAATCCTCTTTTTATTATGCTTTGTTTTATTCAAACTGACCCGTATAAAGCTGATAGTATCTGCCCTTCTGCTCAAGCAGGTCGTCGTGGTCGCCGCGCTCGATTATCTTGCCGTGCTCAAGCACCATAATCGCATTCGCGTTTCTGACCGTCGAAAGTCTGTGGGCAATTACGAATACCGTTCTGCCCGCCATGAGCTTATCCATACCCTGCTCGATGAGCTTTTCGGTTCTCGTGTCTATTGAGCTCGTCGCCTCGTCAAGTATGAGTACGGGCGGGTCTGCAACGGCGGCGCGCGCTATGCTCAGTAGCTGTCGCTGTCCCTGAGAAAGGTTCGAACCGTCGCCCGTCAGCACCGTGTCGTAGCCCTCAGGCAGTCCCATAATGAAGTCGTGCGCGTTCGCAAGCTTTGCCGCTTCGACGATTTCCTCCTTGGTCGCGTCGAGCTTGCCGTAGCGGATATTATCCTCAATACTGCCCGTAAACAGATGCGTGTCCTGAAGAACCATACCGAGACTGCGGCGAAGGTCGTCCTTCTTTATCTTCTGAATGTTTATGCCGTCGTATCTTATCTTACCTTCCTTTATATCGTAGAAGCGGTTAATAAGATTAGTTATTGTCGTTTTACCCGCGCCCGTTGAGCCGACAAGGGCTATCTTCTGGCCGGGCTTGGCGTAGAACGAAACGTCGTCGAGTACCGTCTTTTTACCGTCGTATGAGAATACTACGTTTTCAAATACAACCTCGCCCTTGAGTTCCTTGTAGGTAATCGAGCCGTCGGCGGTGTGGGTGTGCTTCCACGCCCAGAGTCCCGTGTGCTCATTTGCTTCGGTAAGCTCGCCGTTTTCGTCCTCTCTGGCGTTGACAAGCATAACGTAGCCGTTATCCTCCTCGGGCGGATTCTCGATATACTCGAAAATTCTCTCGGCGCCCGCGATAGCCATAATAGCGTTGTTGAACTGCTGCGACAGTCCGGAAATGGGCTGTGAGAAGTTTCTCGAATAGGTTAAGAACGCAACAATCTGACCGGGCGACATCTTGCCCATAATGGCGAGCACGCCGCCGAATGCCGCCGTAACCGCATAGTTGACGTGCGACAGATTGTTCATAAGCGGCATAAGAATACTTGCAAAGGTATTGGCGCCCGTCGAAGCCTTGCGAAGGTTTTCGTTTATATCATGGAAATGCTCAACGACCTCGTCCTCGTGATTGAAGACCTTAACGACCTTCTGACCCGAAACAGTCTCCTCAATATAGCCGTTAACGGTTGCGAGGTTTTCCTGCTGCTTCTTGAAATAGTAGGCGCTCTTTTTACCGAGTTTGCCCGTGATAAGCACCATGAACGCTACCATGATAATTACGAGCACCGTCAGCAGCGGGCTGTAGATAAGCATATAGATAAACGAGCCTACTATGGTAATAGTTGACGAGATAATCTGCGTCAGTCCCTGGCTTAAGAAAGCTCTGAGAGACTCGACGTCGTTGGTGAAACGGCTCATAATCTCGCCGTTGGGTACGGCGTCATAAAAGCTTATCGGATAGTCGCTGACCGCGTTGAACAGGTCTCTGCGCAGCGAATTAAGAGTTTTCTGAGTGAGATAGACCGAGCATCTCGCCTTACCGAACGAGCCGAGTATACTCGCCAAAAGTATGACTGTGAATATACCGACTATCGGCTTAAGCGGAGCAAAGAGCTCCTTTGAAAACGGCTTGCCAACCGCGGGAATAAGCACGTCGTCAACAACTATGCTTATGTAATTCATAGCGATAACCATCGCAAGCGAGCTGGCTATAACGCACAGTATCATACCGATAAGCAGACCCTTCTGCTTGCCGATATACTTTATGAGCTTCTTAACCGTCTGTTTTGTGTTCTTCGGTTTGTCAACCGGTTTTCTCTGATTGGGTCTCGGCATTATGAAACACCTCCCGCTAAATCAAAGTCATCCGAGCCCTTCTGCTGGGCTTCGTATATTTCTCTGTAAATCTCATTTCTCTCGAGCAGCTCGTCGTGAGTGCCTATATCGTTTACGGCGCCCGAGTCGAGTATGATTATCTTATCGCAGTCAGCTACGGACGAAACGCGCTGAGCGATAATAATCTTTGTCGTGTCGGGAAGGCTCGAGCGAAGTCCCGCTCTGATTCTCGCGTCGGTCGCGGTATCGACCGCGCTCGTCGAGTCGTCGAGAATGAGAATCTTTGGATTCTTAAGTATTGCTCTTGCGATACAGAGTCTCTGCTTCTGACCGCCCGAAACGTTTACACCGCCCTGACCGAGGTCGGTTTCGTAACCCTCGGGGAATGACGTAACGAAGCCGTCGGCGTCGGCAATTTTGCAAGCCTCGCGGATTTCGTCCATTGTGGCGTCCTTGTTGCCCCAACGAAGATTGTCGGCTATCGTGCCCGAGAACAGCACGTTCTTCTGAAGCACCATACTTACGGCGTCGCGCAGATTGCGAAGCTTATAGTCCTTTACGCTTACGCCGCCGACTGTTATATCGCCGCTCTTAACGTCGTACAGTCTCGGTATGAGCTGAACGAGCGAGGATTTGGAACTGCCCGTGGCACCCATAATTCCTACCATCTCGCCGCTCTCAATTCTGAACGTTGCGTTCTTTATGATATCCGCACCCTCGCCGTACGAGAAGCAGACATCCTTAAACTCGATGCTGCCGTCTTGTACGTTTTCAACGGAAGCGTCGCCGTCGGTGATATCGGAATTCTCGTGAAGAACCTCTTTAATTCTCTTGGCGCTCGCCTCGGACATAAACAGCTGAGCTATCATAACGATAGCGACAAGGAAGTTTATGAGTATCTGAATAATATAGGTAAAAATCTGGGTAAAATCGCCTACTGAAAGCGTCTGCTCGGCTATCGATTTCGTTGCGATAATCATCATCGCGATTATCGTGCCGTACATAAGCAGCATCAGCGCGGGCTCGCCTAAAATCATAAGCTTTTCAGCGTGCAGCGCAGCGTTCATAAGGTCGTCGTTTGCCTTTTTGAACTTTTTCTTTTCATAGTCGGTACGGACGAATGCCTTGACAACTCTTATATTGGTGAAATTCTCCTGAATAGATGCGTTGAACGAGTCGAACATCTTGAGCATTTTGCGGAAGCGCTTGATGAGTATCGGTCCGAATATTGCGAGCACAAGTATCATTATCGGCAGCGAAACCGCAAATACCGAGGTAACGTCCTTGCTCTTTTTGATACAGATTGCGAGCGCAACGCCGAACATGATGGGCGCTCTGAATACGCCTCTGACAAGAAGCAGGAACGTGTTCTGAACCGTGTTGACATCGGTCGTCATTCTCGTTATAAGCGAAGCCGTGGAGAAACGGTCGATATTTGAAAACGAAAACAGCTGTACTCTCTCGATAAGTGCATTTCGTATCGAAGCGCCGAAGCCGATGCCCGCTCTTGAAGCCACAATGGCGGCAAGCGCGCCGCAGGACAGCGAGCCTATTGAGAGCAGAAGCATTTTAAGACCGAGTCTTATAATAACGCTTATGCCCTGATCGGGATTGCTGACGTAGTCAACTATATCGCCCATTACCTGGGGGATGAGCAGTTCAAAGATAACCTCGCCTATCATAAGTAACGGCGACATCATCGCGAAAAATCTGTACTTTTTAGCGTATTTCAAAAGTGAAAACATCAGCTCCTGCCCCCTTTCTGCGAATAGTCTGAGTTAAGAAAACAAAAAAACTCTTTGTTATCTGGTAAACCATTCGACAGATTTTTGTTTATCCGCTCAACGTAAGCCTCAAACTCTTTAAGCTCCGTTTCGGAAAAGCCTTCATAGGCCGCCTTATCAATCTTGTCAAAGGATGCGTGCACCTTCTCAAGCTCACTCTTACCGAAATCGGTAATCGTAATTTTATTACAGCGCAGGTCGTTTTCGTCACCTATTTTTTCGATAAGTCCGCTCTTGTGCATCCTTTTTACCGATACAGCCACTGAAGCGGGCGACACGCCCAGCGCGGCGGCAATCTCAGCCTGAGTACACTGACCGTGTTCGACCAGATAGTCGAGTATCGGCGGCTGACCGAAAAAGACCTTTGAGTCTCTGATAGCGTTCTGGACCTTGATACGCCTTAACGCTTCCATACCCAGAAGCGAGCCGGTCAGACGCTTGAAATCAAACGACATATTCAACCTCCCTTGTATATTAATTAACCGATTAACTGTAAACCGTTTAATTATAAATTGATTAATTATTAATCGATTAATAATTATACCTTATTTCCCCTTAAAAGTCAATAGTTTTGCATACTGCTTGACACTTCGGAATAATAGTTATATAATCTATAAAGACTTGCAAATCAAACATTCAGGGGTGCTGACTGCCGTCGGCTGAGATGAAGGATTACCTTTGAACCCTTATACCTGATACGGATAATGCCGTCGTAGGAAGAACGATAATTTTTCAGCCTTGCGATGTGTGATTGTCGCAAGGCTATATTTATTACTGAGGTGATTTTTATGAATGACAAGACAAGAAGGCTTGTCGAAAGCGCGTTGCTCATAGCAATCGCAACTGTGCTTGAGATTCTTTCCAAGGTTGCGGGACTTGAGCTCCCGTTCGGCGGTACAATTACTCTTGCGAGTATGTTCCCGATAGTGCTCATAGCCTACAGATACGGCGTTAAATGGGGACTGCTCAGCGGCTTTACCTATTCGCTTATACAGATGCTTCTCGGCGCAAAGACCGTTTCAGCAATGTTCCTGCCCGGTGACGACCAGATGATACTCTGGCATGCAATCTGCGTATGCTTACTCGACTACGTGCTTGCATACACCCTGCTGGGACTTGGCGGTATATTCAGAGGCAAATTCAAAAAGCCCGTTGTCGGACTGGTTCTCGGCGTAATAGTTGCGCTGAGCATTCGTTATCTCGTTCATATCGTTTCGGGCGCAATATTCTACGGCGCGTGGGCTGAATGGTTCTTCACGCAGGAGGGCTTCTATTCCATAGGCGCAAAGATACTCGAAAAGTTCTCGGGCACTGGACTCGCAATAGTTTACTCGGTATTCTATAACGGTCTTTATATGATACCCGAAATTATCATTACAACCGTAGTCGCGCTCATACTCGGAAGCATTCCGCAGATTACAGATGCGAATAAGAGAATAAAATGATCAAACAAAAATGCCGCAGCAGAAACTGCGGCATTTTTAATTCTTTTTACAGTTTGAATATTCGGTTGTACTTCTGAGCCCAGCTGAGCACCTCGTTCTCGGAATAGGTTTTAGGCATCTGAGAAATGAGCAGCGAAAGCTTTGCAATCTTTTTGAACGACGTACTCAGTTCAGCCTTAAGCGCCCTGTCCTTCGACGCGTTTTTCAGTATCAGCAGTATCTCAAGGAAGTCCTTGACCTGATCCTTTTCGGTGAACTTGTTCAGCTTAGATATTTTTTGTCTAACGGCCTCGACGTCACATTCAAACAGACCGTCAATCTGCTCGGGAGTTATATTTACAAGCAGATTATTGAGCGCCGCAAGAGGCGCGCAGGTATTGGTAACCTTCTTGTAATATGTATATTGATACTCCCATAGCGTTTCGCGGCTGTAAGCTTTTGCTTCATCCTTAAGTACTACGTCGGCAAGTATCGCGGCCGCCTTGAAGGCGTTAGCCATGCCTGAGCCAAGCAGCGGTATAGTCATAAACGCGCTGTCGCCTATCGCCGCATAGCCGTCTGCCGTCATAACCGCAAGCGACTGGCGTACGGGGATTTCGGCGTACTGACCGCCTCTGACTTTTTTCTTACCTATAATGGGATTAATCGTCCTCAGATAATCAACGAACTCCTTAACCTCGCCCTTTTGGAAAGGTTCAAATTTACCGACGAGCACGTCCGCCCACTCGCCCTCTGCCATAACCCAGCCTATGCCGTGAATGCCGTGAGGGAAGAGCGTAAGCTTGAATTCCTCGGCGGGATAGTCCTTATTGATTCTGTTATAGAACGCGCGGTAGCAATAGAACTTTTCGTACGGGCCCATATCCCTCTGAATTCCGCAGGAATACGGCAGGCTCCTTCTTACGGGCGAATTACAGCCGCAGGCGTCGATTATCAGATCGCCGTAAACCGTACCCTTATCGGTGTTTATGCCGACAACTCTGTTGCCCAGACACTCAGCCGACTTTACCGTCACGCCGTATTCGAATTTAACCCCGTACTGCTCGGCGTAGGCGATAATGTGGTCGTAAATATCCTTGCGCTCCATTTTTATTTCGGGCTGATTCTTCGGCGAGCGCTGAACAAAGGGATTTCGCTCGCTCGGGCCGTAGAAGGTAACATCGGTTTTGACCGAATACTTATCCTCGGGCGGCATATCCATACCCGCCGCCTTAAGCGAGTGACGGTTGAAAATATCCGTCCAGTCGTAGCCCATGTCTTCACGCTTATTCTTTTCATAAACCGTGACGTCGAGTCCGCCCTTAGCCAGAAGTGCAGCCGCAACAATTCCGCCGTGGCCGCCGCCGGCAACGATAATCTTTGACATAATCCATCCCCCAAATAACAAATTACTGTCAAACTCATATTATCACAAAACTTTTTGCTTTTCAATATAATTGAATGTCGAAATAAAATATGATACAATTAATATAAAAGAGGTGATTTTGTGGTACACATAGGCAACGATTGGGATGAAATACTTAAGGGCGAATTTGACAAGCCGTATTACAGACAGCTTCGCGCATTTCTCAAGCAGGAATACACAAGCCGTACAATATACCCGCCGATGAACGATATTTTCAACGCGCTTCGCTATACCTCGTTTGAGAATACAAAGGTCGTAATCCTCGGTCAGGACCCGTATCACGAGCCGGGGCAGGCGCACGGACTTTGCTTCTCGGTCAAGGACGGCACTCTTCCGCCGCCATCGCTTATCAATATTTATAAAGAGATCAAGGACGACCTCGGCATCGACAATCCCTCCGACTGCGGCGAGCTGACCGGCTGGGCTAAGCAGGGCGTACTTATGCTTAACACCGTGCTCACCGTTCGCAGAGGACAGGCAAATTCCCATAAGGGCAAGGGTTGGGAGCAGTTCACCGACAGAGTCATTTCCGAGCTTAACCGCAAGCAGACTCCCGTCGTTTTCCTTCTCTGGGGCGCAAATGCGAGACAGAAGGCGCAGATTATCACAAATCCGATTCACGTAAAGCTCAGCTGCGCTCATCCGAGTCCGCTGTCGGCTTATAACGGATTTTTCGGCTGTAAGCATTTTTCAAAAACGAACGAAATTCTTGTCCGCAACGGGCTTGCTCCCATTGACTGGAGTGTAAGGAGATAATTTTTTTCAAAAAAATTGTCTATTCCTATTGATTTTTGAAAAATCTTAAATTATAATTATTTGTGTCACACTTCGGAAATGGTGTTGCCACTTCCGGGGTGTTTTCTTTTATTTTAATTTTCGTGGGGTAGAAAAATGAAGATAGGCTTTGATAATGAAAAATATCTCAAAACTCAATCTGCGCACATCAAGGAAAGGATAGGCAAATTCGGCGGTAAGCTCTACCTTGAATTCGGCGGTAAAATCTTTGACGATTTTCACGCGTCGCGTGTACTTCCCGGCTTCCAGCCCGACAGTAAGATGAAGATGCTTCTCGAATTAAAAGACGACGCCGAGATGATTATCGCCATCAACGCCAACGACATTGAGAAGAATAAAATCAGAGGCGACATCGGCATCACCTACGACCTCGACGTGCTTCGCCTTATGGATATTTACCGCTCCTTCGGCTTCGTTATCTGCGGCGTAGTGCTGACTCAGTATTCCGACCAGCCTGCCGCTGTCGCGTTTAAGCAGAAGCTTGAAGGCCTCGGCATAAAGGTCTATAAGCACTACACTATCCCCAACTACCCTGCCGACGTTAAGCTGATTGTCAGCGAAAACGGATACGGCAAAAACGACTATATTGAAACCTCACGTTCACTTATCGTCGTTACTGCTCCCGGACCGGGAAGCGGAAAGATGGCTGTCTGCCTTTCCCAGCTTTACCATGAGCATGAAAAAGGCATTGAAGCGGGCTACGCAAAATTCGAGACTTTCCCTATCTGGAATCTTCCCTTAAAGCATCCCGTAAACCTCGCATATGAGGCGGCAACCACCGACCTCAACGACGTCAATATGATTGACCCGTTCCACCTTGAAGCCTACGGTGTAACGACCGTCAACTACAACAGAGATATTGAAATTTTCCCCGTTCTCAACGCAATTTTCGAAAAAATATACGGAACCTCGCCTTATAAATCGCCTACCGATATGGGCGTCAATATGGCGGGCAACTGCATAATAGACGACGAAATTGTCAGCGAAGCCTCAAAGCAGGAGGTTATAAGACGTTATTACAAGACGCTCGTCAAGAAGGCGAACGGCGAAAATGTGCTCGACGAGATTTATAATCTCGAGCTTATCATGAATCAGCTTGAAATCACGCCCGAGTACAGAAAATGCGTTACTCCCGCACTTGAAAAGGCTGCCGAAACCGGCGCTCCCGCCGCGGCTATGGAGCTTGAGGACGGAACGATTATAACCGGCAAGACCTCCTCGCTGCTCGGCGCGTCCTCTGCTCTGCTTCTTAACTCGCTTAAGAAAATCGCAAACATAAACGACGATATAGACCTCGTTTCACCGATCGTTACCGAGCTTTTTCTGGACCTGAAGGTCAATCACCTCGGCAACCACAACCCCAGACTTCACACCGAC
>JAEEUJ010000099.1 GCA_016290515.1 Clostridiaceae bacterium | reverse complement strand
AACACTTCCGGCGTATATATTACTACGAGTAGGGGCGATTCACGCATCGCCCGTCAAAGTCTGCTATAATTCATTCGGACGCCCGCAGAGGGGCGTCCCTACGCGTAGGGACGGGTCTCCGTGCCCGTCCGTTTCTTTTTAACGAACCGACCGATGGCCGTCTATGCAATTGTCTCGACAAACTCCGGTTTGTCAATAAAAAAAGAGAGAGTCTTTTCAGACTCTCCCGTTTTTTTACTCTTAATTAAGCAACTGTCTCCGAAACGAAGTTGTCGTCGCAGCAGGAGCAGGAAACGTAATTTTCAGCGTCGTTGCCGATAACTACCTTCTTGGACTCAACGTAATTCTTGATTACGATGTACGCAGCAAAAGCAGCGCCGGCTACAAGAATAAGAAGACCGATTACTTTAAGTGCCTTTTTCATAATTAAACCTCCGTAAAGATTTTTTGTTACAGTGATATTATAACCAATACCGATATAATTGTCAATGAATAAAATATTAAGTTTTTAAGCAAAGCAAAACGCCGTCAGTTTCCTGACGGCGATATTTACGCTTTGATTAAGCCTTGTTAAGCTTTGTAACGAGGGCTGACTTTTTACGGGCAGCGTTGTTCTTATGAAGAAGTCCCTTAGCTGTAGCCTGGTCGATTTTCTTAACAGCAGCTCTTACTGCAAGCTCCTTGTCGTCTGCGTTGCTCTCAATAGCTATGTTAGCCTTTTTGATAGCGGTCTTCAAAGCAGTGTTTGCTGACTTATTGCGCTTAGCACGGTTGCCGTTGACAATAACTCTCTTCTTCGCTGACTTGATATTAGGCATCGTTACACCTCCCTTTTAGTCCTTGCCTTTACATTAGCGGGTTATATAATACCAAACAATTTACAAAAAAGCAAGTTTTTTTTGAAAATTTTATTATATTTAGTTTTTAAGAAATAATAATACAAAGGAGACGATGCAGTGAATTACCGAACCGACCTTGCCGTTGAGAGCGAGGAATACCTGAAAAGCGAAGACCTTACGGGCGTTGACAAACGCGAAAAGCGTACCGAAAAAACACGTGTAACCGAAATTAAAATCAACACTGACGCCGCCGCCAAGCGAATAGGCAAACCGAAGGGCAGATACGTCACACTTGAATTAAGCGAATTTGCAACCGATTCGGAAATACTCGATGACCGCCTTGACAGTCTTGAAAAAGAGCTTTCCGCACTTCTGCCGAAAGGAGAGGGCACGGTGCTCGCTGTCGGTATCGGCAACGAGTCTATCACGCCCGACGCTCTCGGTCCTGAGTTCGTAAAATCCGTCTTTTCCACACGCCATATCGACAGACGGCTTGCGAGTGAAATCGGCTTTGAGTCGCTTCATCCCGTCTGTGCGCTTGCCACGGGCGTGCTCGGTCAGACGGGCATTGAAACGGGCGAGATAATAAAAAGCGTAGTTGACAGTATCAGACCAAAGGCGGTAATTACGGTTGACGCGCTTGCCTGCGCTTCTATAAAAAGGCTCGGCAAAACCGTTCAGCTGACCGACACGGGCATAACACCCGGCTCGGGTGTAGGCAATTCGCGAAAGGAGTTGAGCGAGCGCACCCTCGGAGTGCCCGTGATAGCTATAGGCGTGCCGACCGTCGTTGATGCCGCAACCCTTGCCGACGGTAAGGCGGACACCGAAAATATGATGGTTACCCCGCGTGAGATTGACGTGATAATTCACCGTGCCGCGAGGCTTATCGGACTTGCCGTGAACTGCGCACTTCAGCCCGAAATCGAACCCGAAATTCTGCTGAGTATAGTATAATCCCCGAACCTTTTGCATATTTATTTTAATGCGAAGGGGATGACGCTATGCAGAAAAGAGAACAGAAAAGTCCAAGCCTTGCACTGACGGCGCTCACGCTCGTTTTTATCGGGCTTGCGGCGTTCGTTATGAACACTTATTGTTCGGGTGCCGTGGGCTACGCCTCGGTATTTTCGGCTTCACTGAATTCCCCGACTTCAGCCCTGCGCACGCTTATGTATTCCGAACAGAGTGCTCAGAGTACCGTGGCGGAAGCAGAAAATGGTTTTGAAGTCAGTACAGAAGAAGCCGAGCTTGCAAGCACTTCGGAATCCGTTCACAGAACTCCCGACGACATACTGCTGATGAAAGAGGAGTACAGGGCGGTTTACGGTGAAGCGGCGCACGACGGCGAAATTGTCCCGAAGCAATACACCGCCGCCAATGCTACCTCGACCTTCGGCAATATCGCCGTTCGCAACACCACGCCGAGCCATTCAATAAATATTGAATCCTCGCTCAACGCACCGCTTGAACTTCATATAAGCGATAAATCAAAGCCGACTGTGCTTATCTATCATACCCACACGACCGAAGCCTATGAAATGCTCGACGAGGGCTGGTTTACTAATTCATATTCAACGAGAAGCAGAGACCCGTCAGTCAATATGGTGCGCGTAGGCGACGCAATTTGCGAGGAACTCGAAAAGCAGGGGATAGGCGTGATTCACGACACCGAAATTCACGATCTTAAATATACGGGCGCCTACGACCATTCGCGTGCAACGATAACCAAGATAATAGAGGACAATCCGACGATACAGATATCAATTGACGTGCACCGCGACGCTATTCATAACAGCGACACCCGCCGCACAAAGCCCGTCACGGAAATAAACGGCAAAAAGGCGGCTCAGGTTATGATAATTGCAGGCTGTCAGGACGGACGTGTCGAGCACTTTGAAGGCTGGGAGAAAAATCTGACCTTTGATTTACGCTTTCAGCAGACCGCCGAAACGATGTTCCCTACGCTTATGCGCCCCGTGCTCTTCTCGGGCAGGAAATACAATATGGACCTGTTGCCCTGCTCAGCGCTTTTTGAATTCGGCAGCGACTCGAACACTCTCGAGGAGGCGGAGTATTCGGGACATCTTATCGGTCAGGCGCTTGCGCGCTTTATTAACGAAAACACGGGAGGTTAAATGGCTAAACGCTTTATTCTGAGAGTCTTTGTTATAATGCTTATCTATCTTTTGCTTGCGGGAGTGATTACGGCGGGGGACAACAGCTCGCGTTCACTTCTCGGCAGACAGAGCGATACGGTAAGCTATGATGAAATCGAAAACTTTATAGACACAAAAATTTTAAGCCGCAAATGAACATTTGCGGTTTACTATTTTGTGAGTATGTTGTATAATGATTGCAGAATGATTTAGGAGTGTATATAATGAATTTCAGACAGCTTTCAAACGGCCACTATGAGGGCTTTGCGATAGTCAAGCGAGCCGAGAAAAAGCAGACAAGCAAGGGCTCGGAATACCTCGATATGAAGCTTGCCGATGCCGACGGCGAGATTATAGCCAAGCTCTGGGACTACGCGCCGCTTACTCACGGTGAATTCCCGCTTGAGTCACTGGTCAAGGTTCGCGGCGAGATTTCAAAATTCGCGGGTGCCGACCAGCTTCGCATTATCAAGATAAGACTTGCGACCGAGGAGGACGGCGTGAACATCGCCGACTTCGTCAAGACCGCGGATTACTCGGGCGAGTATATGTATAATAAGCTTATCGAAACTGCCAACGGCTTTTCCGACGAAGAGCTTAAAAAGCTCGTTGTCACAATGTATGAGGAAAGGAAGCAGGACCTTCTTACCTGGCCTGCGGCTTACAGACTGCACCACGCCGTGAGAGGCGGACTTCTTATGCACACGCTTTCGATAGTCAAGCTCTGTCAGGGCGTATGCGAGGTTTATCCGTTTATCAATAAGGACCTGCTCATAGCCGGCGCTATGCTTCACGACATAGCCAAGACCGTTGAATACGAGGTCGGCACGACGGGCATAGCTTCGGGCTATACCGTTGAGGGCAACCTTATCGGCCATCTTGTCAAGGGCGCGATGCTTGTTGATGAGACTGCGCAGAAGCTCGGTATTTCACGCGGGAAGGCGATGCTCGTTGAGCATATGCTTATCTCCCATCACGGCGAACCCGAGTTCGGCGCAGCCGTCAGACCGATGTTCCTCGAAGCCGAGCTCCTCTCGGAACTCGACCTTATGGATGCGAGGGTTTATCAGATAGGCCACGCCGTTGAGGGAATTGATGCGGGCGAATTCTCGTCGAGGCTGTGGGCGCTCGACGACCGTAAAATATACAATCACGATATGCGTGATAAGGATATAAAGGTTAATTTAGACTAACGTAAAAAAGGGGAATGATTATGAGAAACCACGAAGTATCAAAGGTACAGAGTCTGCTTCTGCCCGACGGCTCGTTGAGAGAGCCGGGCTGGTCAAGACGTCTTTATCAGGTCTATGACCGCAAGGACATCAAGAAGCGCAAAACACGTATCAAGGAATGGGACTACTATCTTGTACTGTCGAAGGATTTCGGCTTTGCCTTTACGCTGTCCGACGACGGCTACATAGGACTTCAGTCCGTGTCCCTGCTTGAATTCGGCGAGAAGCCCTGGACCCATACCGAAACAATTCTTGACGCTTTCCCGCTCGGAAAGATGAAGATGCCTTCAACCTCCGACGAGGGCAGCCCGTCATATTCCAACAAGCGTCTTAATATGTCTTTCCAGAAAACTCCGGGTAAGCGCAGAATTACCTGTAATTTCAAGAACTTTATGGACGGCAAAACGCTCGTCTGCGATATAACCCTTGAGCAACCCGAAATGGACACAATGGTTATCGCAACTCCATGGAAAGAGGACAAAAAGGCGTTTTACTATAACCAGAAAATCAACTGCATGCGCGCTTCGGGCCAGTGCACGTTTGACGGCAAGACCTACGTTTTCAATCCCGAAACCGACTTCGGTACGCTCGACTGGGGACGCGGTGTCTGGACCTATGACAACACCTGGAACTGGGGTTCGGGCAACGGCATAGTCAACGGCAAGCCCTTCGGCTTCAATATCGGCTACGGCTTCGGCGACACAAGCGCCGCGAGTGAGAATATCATATTCTACGACGGCGTAGGCCATAAGTTTGACGACGTAACCTTCAATATTCCCGCTTCAAGCTATACCGACCCGTGGACAATAACCTCATCCGACGGAAGATTTGAAATGGACTTCATCCCGATTATCGACAGGGACGCCAAGATTGACGCCAAGATTATCGTTTCCGATCAGCATCAGGTATTCGGAAGAATGAGCGGTACTGCGATACTTGACGACGGCACCAAGCTTGAAATCAAGGACCTGCTCTGCTTCTGCGAGAGAGTTCACAACAAGTATTGATATGGAATGGACAGAGGTAATAATCAGAATATCTGCCGCCGACATTGACTCGGCGGCTGATATTGCAAATATGGCGGTGCCCTACGGAATATATATCGAGGACTACCGCAATCTCGAAGAGGAAACGTGGGAGATTGCCAATATCGACCTTATTGACGAGGAACTTCTCAAAAAGGACCGCTCAAAGGGCGCGGTGCATCTCTATATTTCTCCCGACGAAAATCCTGCCGAAGCGGTTGCGTTTCTGTCCGAACGCTTCAATGAGGCGGGCATAGAGCACGAGATTGACCTTAACAAGTGCAAAAATGAGGACTGGGAAAACAACTGGAAGGAATACTTCAAGCCGATGAAGGTCGGCAGTAAGCTTCTCATCCGTCCTCTCTGGATTGACGACTACGACAATTCCGAAAACCGTAAGGTGCTTTCGATTGAACCCGGACTTGCCTTCGGAACGGGAACACACGATACCACGCGCCTTTGTATGGAGATGCTTGAGAAGTATCTGAAGGCGGGCGACAGCGTGCTTGACACGGGCTGCGGCAGCGGAATACTCGGTATCGCGGCGTTGCTTCTGGGCGCGAAAAACGTTGTGGGCGTTGATATTGACGAGCTTGCGGTCAGGACCGCAATTGAAAACGGCAAGGTGAACTCCTTTACAGAGCCTGAGTATAAAATCCTTCAGGGCAATCTGACCGATAAGGTAACGGGAACGTTTGATATCGTCGTTGCAAATATCGTTGCCGACGTTATAATTATGTTCTCGGAATTTGTCGGCGATTTTATGAAGGACGGCTCGTATTTCATCACGTCGGGAATTATTGCTCCGCGTGAAAACGAGGTGCGCGATGCACTTGATAAAAACGGCTTTGAAATAATTGAGGAAAACCGAAGCGGCGACTGGCTGTGCTTCGTGTGCACAAGACGATGAGAGAGTTTATAATAGTATATGCCGTTGTTGCGTTTGCGGCGGCGGCGCTGATGGCGGCGTTTGCCTACCGTCAGCATCGGAAACGGATTTTTCACACACTTGTAAGCGTTGTTTATGCGCTGACGCTTTTCGGCATACTTTTCGGTATGTCCGTGCTCGAGGGTAAGTACGGGCTGAGTATGCTGCGTTCAAGCATACTTGCCGCGCTTGCGCTGGCTCTTGTGTGTCTGGGCGAATATGCGGGCAACAGACTTGCCAAAAGAAACGGTACAGAGGATTAACAATGATATTAGACGGACTTCAAAAATTAACTTTACTCGACTTCCCCGACAGAATGGCTTGTACGGTCTTTACGCACGGCTGTAATTTCCGTTGCCCGTTCTGTCACAACGCCTCGCTCGTCGAGGGCGATAACGCGCACCTGCCCGTTGAGGAATTCGAGGACTTCCTGAAAAAGCGTCAGGGCATACTCGACGGCGTTGCAATTACCGGCGGCGAGCCGATGCTTCAGAAGGACCTTAAGGAATTTATCAAAATGATAAAGAGCTACGGTTTTCTCGTTAAGCTCGATACCAACGGCACCTATCCCGAAAAATTAGAGGAGCTTATCAATGAGGGCCTTGTCGACTACGTTGCCGTCGATATCAAGGCGACGCCCGAAAAGTACGCCAAGACAATAGGGGTTGAGAATTTCGACATAACTCCTATAAATAAGACAGTTGAAATTTTGAAGCAGGGGAAGGTCCCCTACGAATTCCGTACGACCGTTGTAAAGGAGCTTCACGAAGCGGCTGACTTTGAAATAATCGGCAAATGGCTTGAGGGCGCGCCGAGATATTTCCTTCAGCAGTTCGTTGATTCGGGCGATCTTATCGGCGAGGGTATGAGCGCGCACAGCGAGGAAACAATGCGCGGATTTCTCGAAATCGTACAGCGGTATATTCCCGGCGCCGAGCTCAGAGGAATATAAATAAACGGTTATCGGAGGAAAAAATGTATCTGGATTTATTCTGCTTTAATTATGCCGAAAATCAGAAAGCGCTTGTTGAATATGTCTATGACAGCTGCGATTTGATTTCGTTCAACGTTCCGAGCTTTCACCATTCAAAGAGCAACACTCAAAGCATTGCCTTAAAGGACGACGGAAACCGGGACGAGGATTTTATCATTCAGAATGAAAATACCCTCACGCTTATCAGAGAGTGTAATATGAAAATCGTCGGTACTTCGGTTAAAAGCGAATACGGTGACTCGAAATACTCGTATATGCTTCAGGTGTATTATGTCACGCCTACCCCCGAATTCAAAAC
>JAEEUJ010000098.1 GCA_016290515.1 Clostridiaceae bacterium | reverse complement strand
AAAGGCGAAGGATTACTTTACTCTGGACGATTACAGCGTGACTTTTGACGGCTGTAAGATTGTCGCAACCTTCAATGCCGCTACTGACAACATACTTTCAGCGACCTACGACAAGGTTATGAACATTGAAACCGAGGTTCAGGGCGTCGGCTCGCTTGAGCATATCGGTACGCAGAGTGTAGGCTTTACCTGCACGCGTTGGGTTGACTATCAGTTCGGCTGGGAAGCTGAAGCTGAATAAACGGTATTTTATGGGCGGGAGTTTTCTCCCGCCGTTTGATTAGTCGGATTGATTTGTATCGTTTGGTGATTTTATGGTTTTTGTTTATATTGTTTTGTCGCTTATTGCAGTTTATATAATCGCATGTCTTGTAGTTATAGCTTCTGGCGTTAAGGAGAGCCCAAATATACCGAAGGGAACTGTCGGCATTGTGCTGGGCTGCCGTGTTATTGATGACCAACCCTGCCCGATGCTTGCACGAAGATGTGAAAGGGCTAAGAAGTACCTTGACAGCGATGATACGGCGATTCTTATTCTTTCGGGCGGCAAAGGCTCGGATGAAGGAATCTCCGAGGCTCAGGCGATGTATAATTATCTGACTTCGCTCGGCGTTTCGCCCGACAGACTGATTAAAGAGGATAAGTCAACTACCACATTGGAAAATATGAAGTTTTCAAAAGCTATTCTGGACGAACTCGGAAGGGGAGACGAGGCGGTGATTATCACCACTAACTTCCACCAGTTCCGCGCACAGATTATGGCAAAACGCGAGGGTATAAACCCGTACAGACTCTGCTCGTCGCTTACACCCGCTTCAATGCTCAAAAACGTGTTGCGCGAAATAATAGTAATGCCGAGCCTGCTTAAGAAATAAGTAAAACCCCCTCGCTGAGGGGGGTGTTTTTTTAAGGTAAATCTCTTAACGATTTGAAGGTGTAGCCCTGCTCGCGGGCATAGTCGATAATTCTGCCGAGCGCTTCTGCGTTGTCGGGCGAAACTGCGTGAAGCAGTATAACCGCACCGGGATGAAGCCTTGAGGTAACAGTTTCAAAGGCGTAATCTGCGCCCTTCTGCTTGCTTAAATCCCAGTCGGAATATGCAAGCGACCAGAATACGCATTTGTATCCCAGTGAGCCTACAAGGTCAAGCGCGCAGTCGGAATACTTGCCTTCGGGATAACGGAAGAACGGCTCGGAATATCCGAAATTCGTTCTCAGATAATCGTCCATTCCCTTTATTTCCTGCGCCATTTCAATTCTCGTCTTGGTCGGGAAGGATGGGTGAGTTACCGAATGATTGCCTACAATATGCCCTTCGTTTATCATTCTCGCCGTCAGTTTCGGCTCGGATTTGACCTGAGGCAGGGTGCAGAAAAATGCTGCGGGTACGCCCTTAACCTTCAGAACATCGAGAACCTTGGCGGTGTAGCCGTTTTCATAGCCGCAATCAAAGGTAAGATAAAGCACCTTTTCACTCGATTTTGTGTCGAGCGCAACGGCATTATAACCGCCGTTGTCAAAGTACGCCTGATTGTTAATTGAAATCTGATTTGCTTTTCCGTCCTTTGCCACGCCGAAGCCGTATTCCTTGGCAGTTGTGTCAAGACCTCTCGTGTTGTCGGGGTCGGTGACCTTGAATTCAACGAGCGGCAGGGGGTCGCGGCCCGTATAGGTCTTGCCGCCTTCGAGAACGGGATTGGCGGATTCAACAGAAAGAACAGAGTTCTCTTCGGTTGTTGCCTCTTCGGTAATGTTCTCCGGCGCAACCGTGGAAAACGGCTCGGTGCCGTAAGTTGTGCTCTCGATTGTCGGTTCTTCAACGGCGGTTTTACTACCGCAAGCCGTAAAAACAAGAACAAGTGCGAGAGTTAAAGCAGTAAATGTAATAATTTTCCTTTTCATATACACACCTCAAGGTCTGCAGAAGCAGACCTTAGTAAATTACATAATATTATCCATCATACCCGAGACTGAATCCACAGCCTTTCGGGCGAGCTTTCTGACGGTCTTTTTTGTTGAACTGCCCATAAGCGCTGTACCTATTGCGACAGCCGCCGAGGTCGCAGCAATTCCCATTGAAATTGCTCTTACAGTTGAATTTTTCATTTTTTCACCTTCCTTGAGTTTTGTAATTATATCTTTTGCCAAAACACAAAGAAAAATTTAGTCTTATCACTTTTTCTTTTTTGTAATTTATGGTAATATAGACATATCAATTTTTCGGAGATGAAAAAATGGCGCTTAATATTGTACTTGTCGAGCCCGAAATTCCGCAGAATACCGGCAACGTCGCCCGCACCTGTGCGCTGACGGGGGCAAGACTGCATCTTGTCGGTCCGATGGGCTTTAAGATTGACGACCGTAAGCTCAAGCGGGCAGGGCTGGATTACTGGTATCTGCTCGATATTACCTACTATGACAGTTTAGACGATTTCTTCTCAAAAAACAAGTGCGAAAACGACAATTTCTTTTATTTTACGACAAAGGGAAGGCATATCTATTCCGATGTAAAATACCCCGACAATGCTTATCTCTTTTTCGGCAAGGAAACGAAGGGGCTGCCAGAGCAATTACTTTACGAAAACCCCGACACATGTGTAAGAATGCCTATGCTCAACAATGAACGTGCGCGAAGCCTTAATCTTTCAAATACCGTCGCGATAGCAACCTACGAGGTGCTTCGTCAGTGGGGCTTTCCCGACCTGCTGTGCGAAGGCCAACTCCACGAGCTGAAGTGGGATGAATAAAAAAGGGTATCCCTGCGGATACCCTTTATTAATGGTCGGAGCGACTGGACCTGACGGCGGTGCTGCGCACGCCGTCAACGGCAACAATTATATGTCCCTTTCGCTTACGCGAAAGATGGACTATTGCTGGTTCAAGTCCGTTTTTACAATCAAACGAATAAATAACGGGCATCCGTAAGGATACCCGTTATTTATGGTCGGAGCGACTGGACTTGAACCAGCGGCCTCTTGGTCCCGAACCAAGCGCGATACCAAACTTCGCCACGCCCCGTTAGTTTCAATGCTTGCATATTATAATACAAAGATTTCGTAAAATCAAGTGTTTTTTATTTGTTTTTATTTAACAACCGCGTTATTACTGCTGATAATAAATGTATTATTCAACTTTACACTTGATTTTTATATAAAAATGCAATATATTTATTATGTATTTATTTTATACGGAGGTTGGATTATGAGAGAAGAAACCAAAAAGTACGGTGCCGTCGCTTACGATATAGTTAAGGATGCCGCCGAAAAAATCGGCTCACGTCTTCCCGGTTCGGAGGGTGAGCACAAATTCCACGACTATATGGCTGAAAAGCTTCGCGAAATTGGCATAAAGCCCGTTAAGGAAGAGTTTGCGGTATCTCCGCGCGCTTCTATCGGCGGAATTCCGTACGCAGGCTATTTCGGCCTTATTATGAGCGCTCTGGTTTACTTTGCGCTTCAGAACTACTATATCTGGTACGCAATGGCTCTTATGGGCGTTTGCTTTGTAATCTGGCTCGTTTGCAGCTGCTTCCTTTACAAGACATGGTTTGATATGTTCTTCCCGCAGAAGATTTCCTGCAACACCTACGGCGAGCTTCTGCCCGAGGACGGCAACTATGCTTATACGATAGTACTTTCGGGTCACACGGATACCAGCTGGACCTGGCGCCATTCCGAACATGCTTACAAGAATAAGGATAAGCCTATAAAGGGCGTAATCGCCACCTACGGTAAGGTAGGCTTTGGTGCAGGCTGCGTTTTCTTCCTGGTTGCGGTTGCAATAGCTTATGCGGTTATTTATACCGCCGCGACCTTCGGCGGCGAATGGTCTCAGATGGCTGTAAGCGGTTATGTTAAGTCTTTCGCTTATTTCAACTTTGCCCTTCGCTTCTTGCCGATTATCACTGCTATAGGCAGCTCGTTCGTAATTATGTGGAACGACAAGAACGAAGAAAATGCTTCAAGAGGCGCTATGGACAATGCAACCGGCATAGGACTTAGCTATGCGGTTATCAAGTACTTCAAGGAAAACCCCGACAAGATGCCCAAGAACTGCCGTATTATCGACCTCAACTGCGGTTCCGAGGAAGCCGGTCTTCGCGGCTCAATGGCGTTCACCGCCGAGCACAAGGACGACGGTATGCTTGAAAACTGCTGGAATATCAATATCGACTCCGTAGCCGATAAGGATTATTTCGAAGTTGTTATCAAGGACGATTGGCAGGGCTGCCGTTTCGATAAGGACCTTGAAGAAATGTTCAAGGCTACCTTCTCGGAGCTTGAAATCGAGTCCAAGACCAACGGCTGCATCCACAACCCCGTAGGCGGTTGCGACTCTACGCCTATGACCAGAGCGGGCATCAAGTCTGTTACCTTTGCGGCACAGAACCCGATGCTTACATATTACTATCATACATGGCGCGATATGCCCGACCGCTTTGAGCCCGAAACGGTTAATCTCGGCCTTGACGTTGTTCTCGGCGTTATCGATAAGATTGATCAGTTCCAGCAGGCAAACGGCTTTAACGGCGTAAATCACTGAATATAATAATAACAAGACCGAAGGGTTCACTGTGACCTTTTCGGTCTTGTTTTCTTGTATAATAAATGGTACAATATTAGAAATATAAAAAAGAGGTATCATTGATGATTAACGGCTACGATTTTCCCGAAATTTCATACTTTATTCAGGGTAACGATTTTACCGGCAGCAACGGCGAAAACTTCCGCTACAGGCTATCAAAGCAGGAGGACGACCTGAAGGCGTACATCTGGTATGAGGACGTTTGCTTTGATAGTGCCGAAAACACGGTTGAGGAGAGCTTTGAGGTTTCCAACGACGGCCTTGTAAAGGCTATTGAATGGATTTTAGCTCAAAAGAAATAAGGTGATTATATGGATTCAATTAATGAAAGATTCGAAAAGAAAACAAAATATGATGACCATAAGCAGTCAAAGCGCGACGGCTTTACCTTTATCGGTGAGGGAATGAAACTTGACGGTTGCACGGTGCTCGTCGGTGACTCTATAATCGAATACTGGCCGCCCGAGTTTTTCTACCGCTATGAGTTCGCGACGGGTACTCGCGTTGTAAACCGCGGAATAGGCGGCGACACGTCCGACAGAATGCTCGAAAGACTGACCGAAAACGTTACCGGCCTTTCGCCCAAGAACGTCGTAATACTCGTCGGCACAAACGACTTCGGGCTCGGCGCACCCGTTGAGTTCCCGTACTGTAACATTGAGCGCGCAATCAATCTTATTAAGAGCACTTTGCCGAATGTGAACATCATTTTGATGAGCGTTCTGCCCGTCAACAGCAAGGTTCAGCTTATCTCGTGCGTAGGAAAACGCGACAACGACCTTATAGACGAGCTCAACGTCAAGCTTGAGCGCCTTGCCGCTTCATACGGCGTTGCATACTATGACGCTAACCGTTTGCTTAAGGACAAAAAGGGCAGGCTTGATAAGGCTTATACCTATGACGGCCTTCATCCCAACGCTCAGGGCTATGCCCAAATTTCCGACGGACTTATAGAATTATTCAGGTAGCTGTTGCATAAACAACCGCAATACGCAAACCGACAAAAACAGAATTGAAAGGAAAAGAGTTTATGCTTCAGTTTGAAGAATTAAGATTAAGATTATTACAGAGCGAGAAGCCTCTCAGCGACCTTGCCGACGCTCTCGGTCTTGACAAGATGAGAGATGAACTGGCCGAAATCGAGGCAAAGACCGCCGAAAACGGCTTCTGGGACGACATTAAGGGCTCGCAGGTCGTGCTTAAAAGGCAGAGCACACTAAAGAACCGTATAACGTCCTATGAAAAGTTAAAGCAGGATTACGACGATGCGCTCGTTATGATTGAGCTTGCCAACGAGGAAGAGGACGAGAGCCTTTTTGAAGAGTGCGAACAGAGCGTAACCGACTTTGAGAATACGCTTGAGAGTATGACGCTCTCAACGCTTTTAAGCGGTGAATATGACTCGAAGAACGCGATTTTAACCTTCCACGCGGGTGCGGGCGGCACCGAGGCTCAGGACTGGGCTCAGATGCTTTTCCGTATGTATTGCCGCTGGGGCGAGCGCCACGGCTATAAGGTGTCGACGCTTGACTACCTTGACGGCGACGAGGCGGGAATTAAATCGGCGAGCATACTTATCGAGGGCGAGAACGCATACGGTTATATGAAGAGCGAAACGGGTATTCACAGACTTGTCCGAGTTTCGCCGTTTGACTCAGAGGGCAGAAGACATACGTCATTCGCGTCGGTTGAGGTTATGCCTGAAATCGACGACACCATCGAGGTCGAAATTGCCCCTGAGGATATCAAGATGGACGTTTACCGTTCATCGGGCGCAGGCGGTCAGAAGGTTAATAAAACCTCGTCTGCAGTCCGTTTAACACATATTCCGACGGGTATAGTAGTTGCCTGTCAGGTTGAACGCAGCCAGCATCAGAACCGTGAGGTTGCGATGCGTATGCTTAAGTCAAAGCTCGTTGAAATCAAGGAGCGCGAGCATCTTGATAAGATTTCAGATATCAAGGGCGACCAGAAGGAAATAGGCTGGGGCAGTCAGATACGTTCATACGTCTTTATGCCTTATCAGCTTGTCAAGGACAACAGAACCGGCTTTGAGTCGGGTAATATCACCGCCGTAATGGACGGCGATATCGACGGCTTTATCAACGCATATCTCAAGAGTGAATCGCTCAAGAACGTATAAATGAATTTATAAGGGTTGTTAAAAAATGAATAACAGTTTAATAATTCGTCCCGAAGAGGAGAGGGATTACCGTACTGTCGAGGAGCTTGTCCGCGACAGCTTCTGGAACGTATACCGTCCTGGCTGTCTTGAGCACTATGTGCTTCACGTTCAGCGAGACTGTCCCGATTTTATTAAGGAACTCGACTTCGTTATGGAGAAGGACGGCAGAATAATCGGACAGAACGTTTTTGTGAAGGCTGTTATCAACACCAATAGCGGAGAAAAACTGCCTATAGTTACTATGGGACCTATCTGTATAGCCAACGACCTGAAGCGTCAGGGCTACGGAAAAATCCTGCTCGACTATTCGCTCGAAAAGGCGGCTGAAATGGGCTTCGGCGCGGTATGCTTTGAAGGCAATATTGATTTTTACGGTAAAAGCGGATTCACCTATGCAAGCGAATTTGGCATTCGCTACCACGGTCTGCCCGAGGGCGCCGACGCTTCGTTCTTCCTTTGCAAAGAACTGAAGGAAGGCTATCTTGACGGTGTGACAGGGGAGTATGCACCACCCGAAATCTACTTCGTTGACGAAAATGAGGCAGAAGAATTTGATAAGACTTTTCCAAAAAAGGAAAAGCTGAAACTCCCGACACAGATTTTCGGATAATAAAAAACAAGGTAGGCAATCGCCTACCTTGTTTTTTGGTCGGAGTGACAAGACTTGAACTTGCGGCCCCTTGACCCCCAGTCAAGTGCGCTACCAGCTGCGCTACACCCCGAAATATATGGGCAGTCGTTTTTGACTGCCCGAATATATTATCATAA
>JAEEUJ010000097.1 GCA_016290515.1 Clostridiaceae bacterium | reverse complement strand
CAGGCTATATACCTGAGAAATACTCTCAGAAGCTTGTAAGTCAGTTAGAGGAAAAATATTCGGCGGCGGTAACGCTGTCTGAGCCTTCAGAGGACGAGGATGTTCCCGTTCTGCTTGAAAACAATGCATTCGGCTCGGCGGTTGAGGGAATTACCGAAATGTATTCTCCGCCGGGTAAAAACGATATTGACCCGAACAACATAATGGCATTTTTCTATTACCTGTTCTTCGGTATGATGTTCTCTGACGCAGGCTACGGACTCTTAATGGTAATCGCAACGCTTGTGATACTGTTAAAATCAAAGCCCGAGGGTAACAAGCGCAAGACGGTGCTTATGTATTTTTACTGCGGTATTTCGACAATGTTCTGGGGCATAATGTTCGGCTCGTTCTTCGGCGATCTTATAAATGTAGTGAGAACAAATTTCCTGCATCTGCCTGAAATGAGGCTTTATGTATGGCTTAATCCGCAGGGCGACGATTTGATGCTCACAATGCTGTGGTGCTTCCTGTTCGGCATAATTCATCTGTTTGTCGGCGCAGGAATTAAGGGCTATATGCAGTGGAAGCAGGGAGACAAATTCGGCGCAATAGTTGATCCGCTTTCAATTTATCTTGCGGTCGGCGGCGCAGCTCCCATTTGCGCAGGTATGATTATAGATGTTCCCAAGACGGTAACGGATATCGGTAAGTATTGCGCTCTTGCGGGCGTGGCGCTGATAGTGCTTACGGCAGGCAGAGCTTCAAAGGGAATTTTCGGCAAGCTCGGCGGCGGACTTTACGCCTTATACAACACCGTTTCGGGTTATCTGAGCGATGTGCTTTCTTATTCAAGACTGCTGGCTCTCGGACTTGTAACGGGAATTATAGGCTCGGTTGTCAATCTTATGGGCGCACTGCCGCAGAATATGATTGTTAAAGCAATACTCTTTACCGTGGTATTCGTTTTCGGTCACGCAGTAAACTTCGGCATAAATGTAATCGGCGCTTATGTTCACACAAACCGTTTGCAGTATGTTGAATTCTTCTCAAGGTTTTACGAGGGCGGCGGAACGGCCTTCAACCCGCTTAAAGTAAATTCAAAAGCTTTCAAAATAAAGGAGGAAATAAACAATGGTTAGTTATTTAGGACTTGCATTGGCGATAGCAGGTGCGGCTCTGGCGGCACTTTTAAGCGGTATCGGCTCGGCAAAAGGCGTAGGTATGGTAGGTCAGGCGGCTGCCGGACTTATCTCGGAGGATCCCTCAAAGTTTACTAAGGTTCTTATTCTTGAAATCCTTCCCGGTACTCAGGGCCTTTACGGCTTCATCACCGCTATTATGGTTATGATTAAGATTCAGCTTCTCAGCGGCAATCCGATTATGCTTACTCCTCAGCAGGGTATAGCCGTTTTCGTAGCCTGCCTTCCGATGGCTATCGTAGGTTACTTCTCGGCTCTTCATCAGGCTAAGGTTGCGGCTGCCGGTGTTTCCGTAGTTGCAAAGAAGCCCGATCAGCAGTCAAAGGCTATGGTTCTTTCCGCGATGGTTGAGACCTATGCAGTTCTTGCGCTTCTTACCTCGTTGCTTTTCATTCTCAGACTTTCTTTCTGATAAGGTGATTTTTTATGACAGGTCTTGAAAAGATACTTTCACAAATTGAATATGAATCCAATGACCGCTGTCGTGAGTTGACCGATAAGGCAAATGATAAGGCAAAGAGCATAGTTGACGACGCCGAAAAGCAGGCGGAAAAGATAAAGAAGGACTCCGCGGACGCCGTTGAAAGGAAGCTTGAAGCTTCAAGACAGGCGGCTGAGTCTTCGGCACAGCTTGCCGCGTCCAGGGAGATACTTAAGGCTAAGCTCGATATAATCGACGGTACGCTTGAGCGTTCTCTTGAGGTTATCAAGGCGCTTCCCAAAAAGGAATACTTTGAAATACTCAAGGAGCTTATACTCAAAAATGCGCGCAAGGGCGAGGGAATTCTGCATCTGTCAAAGGCGGATACGGACAAGCTTCCCGTGAACTTTGTTGACTCTGTTAATAACGCATTCAAGAGGGGCTACAAGATAGCTCTGGGCGACAGCGCCGATATCGATTCGGGCTTTATACTCGTTTACGGCGATATCGACATCAACTGTTCGTTTGACGCCATAGCCGCCGAAAAGCGCGACGAGCTTCGCGATGCGCTAAACGGATTGCTGTTCGATTGATGGGAGAACGTTATGGCTAACAATGAATTCTTATATGCCGTGGCGGTTGTACGCGCGAATGAACTTGCGCTTCTCTCCGGTCAGGACCTGGAGCAGCTTATCACCGCGCCCGACTATAAAAAAGCGGTTGCGATGCTCACCGATAAGGGCTACGATGAGCCCGACGGCACCGATTATTCAGCTATGCTTGACGCTCAGCTTGAAAAGACATGGGAGCTGCTTAAAACCAATGCTCCCGAGGCGGAGGGCCTTAATACATTTGTAGTCAAAAACGATTTTCAGAATCTCAAGGCTTGCTTAAAGGCCGAGATTGCCGACGTTGACGCCAAGGAATACCTTGTCAAGCCCTGCGTCATTGAGCATGATTTTCTGCTCGACTGCGTAAGTCAGCGTAAGTTTGACGAGCTTCCCGAGTTTATAAGCGAAGCGGCAAAGAAGGGCTTTGACACCGTAACCAAAACGGGTAACGGTCAGCTCTGCGACGTTATCACAGACTCTGCAACGATTAAGGCAATGCAGTATTTTGCAAAGCTTTTCGGGGACGAACTGCTCACGGAATATGCCGACACGTTTGCTCTGGCCGCCGATATCAAGACGGCTGTGCGCAGTGCGCGTACCGATAAGGGCGAAGGCTTTATTGAAGCGGCCCTCGTCGAAACTCCGTATATAGATATTGCTGCACTTTCTCAGGCGGCTGTTGAGGGCGAGCAGGCTGTACTTGAGCTTCTTGACGAGAGCAAGCTTGCCGATTACCGCGCTGCGCTTGAAAGCGGAGCTTCGGCGTTTGAAAAATACTGTGACGACAAACTGCTCGCGATAGTTAAAAAGGCTAAGTATTCAGCTATGGGCATAGGCCCGCTCGCGGCTTACTATATAGCAAGGGAGACCGAAATCAAGTCGCTGAGGATTATACTCTCGGCCAAGATAAGCGGTGCTTCCGCCGATACCGTAAGGGAAAGGATGCGTGAATTGTATGTATAAGATTGCCGCAATAGGCGACAGAGACTCGATTTACGGCTTCGCTTCTCTGGGAGTCGGAATTTTCCCCGTTGACGATTCACAGCAGGCGGTTAAAACCCTGCGCAGAATATCGGAAAGCGGTTACGCGGTTATATTTATAACCGAAGCGCTTGCTTCTCAACTTCAGGCTGAGCTGGAGCGCTATAAGGACGAGCCCCTGCCTGCCATTATCCCGATACCGGGCGTAAACGGCAATACGGGTATAGGCATGAAGCAGGTCAGCGCCTTTGTCGAAAGGGCTGTCGGCTCCGATATTGTAAAATAGACAAAAAGCATCTAAAACGATTTTACTTGAAAAACCAAACCTTGAAGGGTGGTAAAACACATATGAGCAAAGGTACGATACTTAAAGTCTCCGGCCCTCTGGTAGTCGCCGAAAAGATGAGAGACGCTAATATGTTCGACGTTGTGCGCGTTTCCGACAAACGACTTATCGGCGAGATTATCGAAATGCACGGCGACAAGGCTTCGATACAGGTCTATGAGGACACTGCGGGACTCGGCACGGGCGAACCCGTCGAGTCAACCAACGAGCCGCTGAGCGTTGAGCTTGGACCGGGACTTATCAAGGGAATATTCGACGGAATCCAGCGTCCGCTTGAAAAGATAATGGAATTAAGCGGTAATAACCTCGCCAGAGGTATCGAGGTTCCTTCCCTTGACCGTGATATAAAATGGCATTTCAATCCTACCGTGGCGGCGGGCGACGCTGTTGAGGCGGGCGACGAGCTCGGCTTCGTTCAGGAAACCGATATCGTAAGGCACAAGATTATGGTGCCCTTCGGCGTCAGCGGTACGGTTAAATCAATAAAGGAAGGCGACTTTACCGTCGAGGAAAAGGTAGCTGTCATCGACACCGAAAACGGCACAAGTGTAAACGTTACGCTTATGCAGAAATGGCCCGTAAGAAGAGGCAGACCGTACAAGAAAAAGCTTCCTCCCGATATGCCTTTAATTACAGGTCAGCGTGTTGTCGATGCACTGTTCCCGATTGCCAAGGGCGGCGTTGCGGCTATTCCCGGTCCGTTCGGTTCGGGCAAGACCGTCACTCAGCATCAGCTCGCAAAATGGGCTGAAGCGGATATTGTCGTTTATATCGGCTGCGGCGAGCGCGGCAACGAGATGACCGACGTTCTTAATGAATTCCCCGAGCTGGTTGACCCGCGTACGGGTAAATCGCTTATGGAGAGAACGGTACTTATCGCGAATACCTCCGATATGCCCGTTGCGGCGCGTGAGGCTTCGATTTATACGGGAATCACAATAGCGGAATATTTCAGAGATATGGGTTACTCGGTCGCTCTTATGGCTGACTCAACCTCGCGCTGGGCTGAGGCTCTGCGTGAAATGTCGGGACGGCTTGAGGAAATGCCCGGTGAAGAGGGCTATCCCGCTTACCTCGGTTCGCGTCTTGCGCAGTTCTATGAGCGTGCGGGCCGCGTTGAGGTCCTCGGCTCAAAGGGCGAGGAGGGTGCGCTGTCCGTTATCGGTGCGGTTTCTCCTCCCGGCGGCGATATTTCCGAACCCGTTTCTCAGGCAACACTTCGTATAGTCAAGGTTTTCTGGGGACTTGATTCCGCCCTTGCCTATAAGAGACACTTCCCCGCTATCAACTGGCTGACGTCTTATTCGCTTTATGCAGACAACCTCGGCTACTGGTTCAATGAGAACGTCAACGCCGACTGGACAAAGCTGCGTACGCGTATGATGGGACTTCTTTCAGACGAAGCGGCTCTTGACGAAATAGTCAAGCTTGTCGGTATGGATGCTCTTTCTGCAACCGACAGACTTAAAATGGAAGCGGCGCGAAGCATACGTGAGGACTTCCTTCACCAGCTTGCCTTCCATGAGATTGACACTTATTCTTCGCTTAAAAAGCAGTACTATATGATGAGCCTTGTGCTTTCGTATTATGACGGCTGTCTTGACGCTCTCAATCAGAATGCCGATATTGAGCTGCTTGTCAAGATTCCCGTACGTGAGGCGATAGGCAGATTCAAGTACGTTCACGAGGATATGATTGACCAAGAGTACGAAAAGATTCAGACTCAGCTGTCCAAGGAGATAGCCGACGTTATCAATACAAAGGAGGAATACTGATGCCAAAGGAATACAGAACCGTTGAAGAGGTAGCAGGTCCTCTTATGCTCGTGCGTGAGGTTGAAAACGTCAAGTACGACGAGCTCGGCGAAATCGAGCTTACCAGCGGCGAAACAAGACGCTGCAAGGTACTTGAAATCAACGGCTCGGACGCTCTCGTTCAGCTCTTTGAGCCGTCAACGGGTATCAACCTTTCAAACAGTAAAGTCCGCTTCCTCGGAAGAATGATGGAATTGGGCGTTTCCGAGGATATGCTCGGCCGTGTTTTCGACGGTCTGGGCAGAGCTATCGACGGCGGTCCCGAAATCATTCCCGAAAAGCGTATGAACGTCAACGGACTTCCGATGAATCCTGCCGCGAGAGCTTATCCGCAGGAATTCATACAGACGGGCGTTTCCGCTATTGACGGACTTAACACACTTGTAAGAGGTCAGAAGCTGCCTATTTTCTCGGCTTCGGGACTTCCGCACGCTCAGCTTGCGGCTCAGATTGCACGTCAGGCAAAGGTACGCGGCAAGGATGAAAAATTCGCCGTTGTTTTTGCGGCTATGGGTATCACCTTTGAGGAGTCGAACTTCTTTATCGAGTCCTTCCGTGAGACGGGCGCGCTCGACAGAACGGTTATGTTCTCAAACCTTGCGAACGACCCCGCTATCGAGAGAATTGCAACGCCCAAGATGGCGCTTACGGCTGCAGAATATCTTGCGTTTGACAAGGGTATGCACGTCCTCGTTATCATGACCGACATCACCAACTACGCCGACGCTCTGCGTGAGGTTTCAGCCGCGCGTAAGGAGGTCCCCGGCAGAAGAGGTTATCCCGGCTATATGTACACCGACCTCGCTTCGATTTACGAGAGAGCAGGCCGTCAGAAGGGCAAGGAAGGCTCTATCACGATGATTCCGATTCTTTCGATGCCCGAGGATGACAAGACGCATCCCATCCCCGACCTTACGGGTTACATTACCGAGGGACAGATTATTCTTTCCCGTGATTTGTACCGCAGAGGCATTATGCCGCCTATCGACGTTCTTCCGTCGCTGTCCCGTCTTAAGGACAAGGGTATAGGCGAAGGCAAGACGAGAGAAGACCATTCGAATACAATGAACCAGCTCTTCTCGGCTTATGCGCGAGGCAAGGACGCCAAGGAACTTATGGTCGTTCTCGGCGAAGCGGCGCTTACCGATATGGACAAGCTCTATGCAAAGTTTGCCGAGGAATTCGAGAACGAGTATATCAATCAGAGCTTCGAAACCGACAGAACTATCGAGGAAACTCTCGATATCGGCTGGAAGCTGCTTCGCATCTTCCCGAGAAGCGAGCTTAAGCGTGTCAGCGACGAGTTGCTTGATAAGTATTATTAATTTTGAATTCGTAGGGCGGGATGCCCACATCCCGCCGTATTCTTCCTTAAAAGAGGATTGATTATATGGCAGTAATGAACGTAAACCCCACCAGAATGGAGCTTACGAACTTAAAAAGAAAACTCACAACCGCGCGTCGGGGACACAAGCTCCTCAAGGACAAGCGGGATGAGCTTATGCGCCGTTTTTTGGATCTTGTGCGCGAGAATAAAGCACTTCGCCGTCAGGTTGAGGAAGGTATAGCCGAGGCGAACCGCAGTATGGCGATTGCCCGCTCGGTTATGAGCGACAGCGCGCTCAACGTTGCGCTGATGCTTCCGACTCAGGAAATGAGCCTCGAAATTGAGGAGAAAAACGTGATGAGCGTTGTACTGCCCGTCTTCGAAACCAAGTTCAAGACGGCGGACGAGAACGATATCTATTCCTACGGCTTTGCGTTCACGTCAATGGACCTCGACGCTGCGGTCAAGTCGCTGTCGGATATTATGCCGCTTATGTTAAGACTTGCCGAGGTTGAGAAATCCTGTCAGCTTATGTCGGCGGAAATTGAAAAAACGCGCCGCCGTGTCAATGCGCTCGAGCATGTTATGATTCCGAGATATGAGGAAACAATCAAGTATATTACAATGAAGCTTGACGAGAATGAGAGAAGCTCAACGACAAGGCTTATGAAGGTTAAGTCTATGATGCTTGAGGAAGCCCGTCAGAAGGCTATCGCGCACGACCGTGAGGTCGCCGCGGCTAATTAACGGATGAAAGCAGGGATTATTCCCTGCTTTGTTTTTAAGGTGAATATATGAAAAGATTTATCTGTGTTTTACTGTGTCTCTGCCTTTGTCTGTTATGCTCATGCTCTGCAAAGGACAACAATGACAAAATTGTCGGCGATATTCTTTCGCTCTGCAACGAAGAGCGCGAAAAGCTCGGACTTGGCTCGCTTACCCTTGACGAAGCGCTTTGTCAGAGCGCTCTTATAAGGGCAAACGAAATCAGCACCGAGGGCAACTTCAGCCACGTCAGACCCGACGGCAG
>JAEEUJ010000096.1 GCA_016290515.1 Clostridiaceae bacterium | reverse complement strand
CTGAGCAGGTCAACGGTGTTTGAATTCAAGAGCATCTCCCCTGCCGAAATCAAGAAATCGGTTATGCGCGGCTTTGATGAAATGGCAAAAACGCGCGGCGAAAAATACGAAATTGAAGACGGCGTACCCGAGCACATTTCCACCGCCTGCGCGGGCGACGTGAGAAAGGCGCTTAACAGCGTTGAACTCTGTGTGCTTGCCGCCGCTTATGAGGAAGGCGTAAAACACATCACCCTCGAAAGCGCCGTTTCGCTCACACAGAAGAGCGCGATGAGGTATGATAAAGACAGCGATGAGCATTACGACATAATCTCCGCTTATCAGAAATCGATGAGGGGCTCGGACGCAAACGCCGCAATCCATTACCTTGCCCGCCTGCTTGAAGCGGGCGACCTGCCCTCCGCCTGCAGGAGGCTTATGGTGTGCGCGTGCGAGGATGTCGGGCTCGCCTATCCTCAGATAATACCGATAGTGAAAGCCGCTGTTGACGCCGCGCTGATGCTCGGCCTGCCAGAAGCGAGAATTCCTCTTGCGGACGCGGTGGTGCTCGTGTGCAACAGCCCCAAATCCAACTCCGCCTACAACGCGATAAACACCGCTATGGGCGATGTGGCAAAAGGAAGGACCGGGCCAATACCCCGTCAGCTTCAGAACAAGCATTTTGACGGCGAGGACAATCAGAATAAGGGTCAGTTTTATTTGTACCCTCATTCTTATCCTAATCATTATGTCGAGCAGCAGTACCTTCCCGATGAAATCAAAAACGCCCGTTATTATGAGGCAGGCGACAACAAATTCGAGCAGGCAGCGAAGGATTACTGGGATAAGATTAAGCGAGGTCGTTGACCTCGCAATGAAATTCTTGCTGCGCAAGAGTAAAATTGCCTGCGGCAGTGAAATTCGTTTCTTTGAAACGAGTGAAATTTGCCTACGGCGAGTTGTGGGGAAGCTTCGCTTCCGAACATTTTATTATTCCTTCGGCGTATATCACACTAAACGTAAGGGCGATTCACGAATCGCCCGTTGCCCATTTGTTGACGAAATATGCAAGTAATTATATATTTTTCAGTTAGGAGGAATTGCAAGATGAAAATATTAAATAAACACTTGTCTGTATTTTTGGCTTTTGCCATAGCTTTTTGCAGTATTACCATGTTCTCGCTTACTTCGTTTGCAAACGATTTTTCTACTTACAGTTCAGTAGATACTGCAAGAGATTTAGATTTAGGGAAAGTATATGACGGCAAATTGTCAAGTGGTGACTGGGTCGATTATTATGTTTTTGAGATTACAAAAACAACAAAGGTTTATGTGACCGGTAATAATTTTACGTTAGCAGAAGTAACATATACCGATTCAAATCATTTAGGCAGTTGGGAATATTTAAGAGAAATTCGGTCTAACTGGTCAGAACCCTTAATGGCAGAGCTCACACTAAACAAAGGCTTATATTTTATTAAGATTGAGGGATATGCTATCAGTTGTAACTACTCAATAAGAGTTGGTCAGAATTGTTTTTCCGACGTAAGTGATAATGCTTGGTTTATTGACAGTGTAAAATACTGTGTTAAAAACGGTTATATGAACGGTTATGACCTTGCACACTTTGGTCCCGGTGATGCACTAAAAAGGCAAGATTTTGTTGTAATTCTATCACGAATAGCCACGGCAGACTTATCTTCATACACGTCTTGTACGCTCAAAGATGTTGATATTAATGCTTATTATGGAAAAGCCGTCGCATGGGCTGTTGATCAGCACATTATCAGCGGCTACGATAACGGTAATTTTGGTGTGGGTGACCCTATTACCCGTGAACAGGTTTGTACAATTCTTCACAGATACCTAAAGAGACCTGCGATAGGCACGACCGTATCGCTTAACAAATTTCCGGATAAAGATAGAATAAGCAGTTTTGCTAAAGATGCTATGGTTTGGGCAGTAAACAATAGAATTATTTCCGGTAAAAACGGAAATCTCGCACCAACTGCAACCGCTTCACGTGCTGAAATCGCAACTATAGTAATGCGTATGGATAAAGCAGGAATGTTCAGCGATTAAAAGATTAATGGTACCGGAAACGTTGTCCTTTTTGCTTGGCGCGGAAGGAGAGACTCGCAGTGCTTCGCACTGCGGATTTGCTTCGCAAATAATTCTATTTTATGTCCGTCTCGCTCCGCCTTCGGCGAACCGCTCGACATGGACTATTACGAGTTCGAGTCTCTCAACAAAAGCAAAAAGCAGATACCGTAATGGTATCTGCTTTTTACTGGCGCGGAAGGAGAGACTCGAACTCTCGCGCCGGGGTTTAGCCGACCTACGCCCTTAGCAGGGGCGCCTCGTCACCAACTTGAGTACTTCCGCAAATTGTAACGTCAATAGACTGTTAAATTGTAAAAATGGCGGAGAGGAAGGGATTCGAACCCTTGTGGGTGTGACCCCAAACGGTTTTCAAGACCGCCGCGTTATGACCACTTCGCTACCTCTCCGAATAGGCTCAATTATGTTATCATATTAAATCAATTTTGTCAATTATAAAATTAAAATTGAGTTTTATGGGACAATAAAAAAACGGGCGATTCGTGAATCGCCCCTACATATGTTCTCTATTCTCTTTTCACTATTCACTTTTTCTCTGATTTTATAACGGACGGGGACAGAGCCCCGTCCCTACGCGATTTGTAATTAACTAAAACTGCCTCTGAAATCAGAGGCAGTTTTCTTATCCGTTTTTGTCCTTATCGGGTGAAACAACGTCAGAGACGACTTCTCCCGCACCGGTCACACCGTCGCGAACTGCGTCGGCTGCACCCGAAACAACGTCGCCCACGGTATCTCCCGCGTCCTTCGCGGCCTCGCCCGCTCTCTCGCCTGCCTCGTCGGCGGCGTTCTTAACCTTCGACTCGGCTTCGGTAACCATTTCGCCCGCACTCCTTCGGTCGGTGTTCGTCTTATTGCCCACCATGCCGTCTTCCTTCTTGCCGCAGGCGGTTAGTATAACTGCGGCAACAAGCAACAGCGCGGCAAGCGCTATCAATGATTTCTTCATATTTTTCTCCTTTCGTTTGCGGAATTTCGCAAAGCATATATAGTATTGCCCGTTATTTTGTCAATATTCCGTTATCGGAATAAAGCAGAATCAGGATATCGTCCTCAAAGCCGGTTTCGGTGTCGATATAGACGAGAAATTCCTGACCGCTTTCGGATTTACAGTGAAATTCATAGGTGTCCTGTTCGGTTTCGTACGAGGTCGGGATTACGGCGCGTTTTGACGACATAACCTGCAGGAGCGGACTGACGCTTTTTCTAGCCTCGTCCTCGCTGATTTTCGGCTCGTCAAACTGACGGGCTGTGTGATTCATAATAAAGCCCGAGGCGTCGTAGCTGACAATATTTCCGCTGTCCAAACTTACGCTGACCTTGATAAGGTCGGGGTAGCAGGTTACGCCGTATTCGTTCAGGGCAAAGTTAACTGTGCAGATACCGTCGTCGGTCGAATAGTAGCTTTCCTCCATATAGAGATATCCGTTGTTTTCAAGGAACTTGCGCGCATTCTCTATGGCCTGCTTCTCGGTGATTTTCACCTCTCCCGCGTTGGCGGAACTGAGCAGATAAACTATATACCCTCCGTGTTTCGACACGGCGACGGTCAGTCCCTCATCTGCAAAAAGATACGACGGTATTTTTCCGTCCATCTCGCCGGTAAACTGAAGTTCATTTCCCTTAAGCGAACAGAATTTCAGCGCATTTTCAAGCGCCTGTTCGCGTGTGACCTCGCCCGCCTGTCTGAGCATTTCGGACTCCTTTGAAAGTATGCTGTCGGAAAACGGGCCGTCGTAAATAAGCGTCGGGTAGTCGCTGACAGCCTCCTCGGCGCTTGTAAGCTCGGTTGCAAGAGTCGCTGCCTTGGCATCGCTTTTCGCTATATTCGACGCGCTTTTCTGAAGACTCAGCTCCCCCGCTTCAACATTCTCAATCACGGACGAAATGCTATTTGAAAGCGACTGCGAAATTGTGATTAATTTCTTAAGCTGTTCGCGCTGCTCGCCGCTTATATTACCGCCCAACGAAATCTGACGTTCAAGCGAGGTCACGAACGCGCCGACCTGCGAGAGAAATTTATAGGTGTTATCAAGGCTCACGTCCGACACGGGCAGAGCCGACAGCGCGCTCTTCGCGCCCGCCGCGTCGCGCGTAAGCTCAGCCGCCATATTTTCAAGCATGGGCTGAGTATTGACGTATAAGCCCTTGGTAAGGTCGGAATTTATTGACGCTATATAGCTGTCAAGCTGGGCCAAAGAACGCTGACCCGCGGCGTTTAATTCACGCGACAGACGTCTGTATGCGCAGTGGCTTACAATAAACGCCGTCAGCAGCACGCAAAACGCCGTGATACCGAACAGAATCAGCCTTATTTTAGGCCGTCTTTTATTAGCAATTTCCAAATTTTTTCACCTCTCCGATATATTTTGTAAATTTTTTATAAATATACCGAAAAACGGTGTTTTTTGTTTGCCAAACGCCAATATATAGTGTATAATTACCTTAATAATGTACTAATTTGGGGAGAAATGACCTTTTGGCAATTTATCTTGACAACAGCGCTACAACAAAGCCCTGCAAAGCGGCTGCCGATACGGCACTCAGGCTCATCACCGACGAGTACGGAAATCCGTCCTCGCTGCACTTCATGGGCTTTGAAGCCGACCGTATTCTCGGGAGCGCAAGGCAGACCGTCGCCGACTCGCTTAAGGTCGAGCCGTCGTGCATTTACTTCACGCCGAGCGGAACGGCAGCCAACAATACGGCAGTTTTCGGCGCGGCAAAGGCACTTCGCCGCAGAGGCAACAGGATAGTGACTACCGCCATCGAGCATCCGAGCGTTGCACGGTGTATTGACGCGCTTGAGGCGGAGGGCTTCGAAGTTGTGCGTCTCGCCCCCGATACCGACGGCAACATTTCCGTTTCGCAGTTTGAAAATGCCGTAAACGAAAAGACCGTACTCGTCAGTCTTATGGCGGTCAACAACGAGGTCGGAAGCGTTCTCCCGTTTGACAAAATCAAAAAGGTTATCACCCGTAAAAACTCACCCGCACTTTTGCACGTTGACGCAATTCAGGGCTATATGAAGCTTGAGATAAAGCCCGAAAAATGCGGAATCGACCTTATGAGCATGAGCGCGCACAAGATTCACGGTCTCAAGGGCGCGGGCGCTCTGTATATCAGAAAAGGCGTAAGAATTTTGCCGCACATTTTGGGAGGCGGTCAGGAAAACGGTATTGTTTCGGGCACGCAGGCTATGCCGAACATCGCGGCATTTGCGGCGGCAGTTGAGAGTCTCGGAAGCATTGAAAAGAGATACGATCACGTCAAGGCGCTTAATGCTTATCTCAGAGAGCAGATAAGTGATATTGATTTTGTAACAATTAATTCGCCCGAAGAAGCACTGCCGTATATTCTCAATATATCGCTTATATGTATTCCCTCGCAGGTCAGCGTGAATTATTTCTCGCAGAACGGCATCTGCGTCTCGGCAGGCTCGGCGTGCGCCAAGGGACACCGCAGCGATACTTTGACGGCAATGGGACTTTCAAATGAACGCATTGACTCGGCGATAAGAGTCAGCTTTTCATACGAAAACACTAAGGACGAAATGGACTGTTTCGTTTCAAAAATAAAGGACGCCGGACAGGAACTGTTAAAACGATGAAGGAAATTATCTTAATCAAAAACGGCGAAATCGCACTCAAGGGGCTTAACCGTAATTCCTTTGAAGCGACGCTTGCCAAGAATATCAAAAGACGGCTTGCCGACGTAGGCAAGGTCAATATACTCTGTCAGCAGTCAACCATGACCGTTGAGCCCGCAGAGGACGGCTTCGATATGGACGAGGCCATTGAGATTATCAAAAAAGTTTTCGGCATAGCGGGATTTCAGCGTGCGGCTGCGGTTGAGAAGGATATGGACGTGATTCTGGCGACCGCGCCCGAATATCTTGCAGACCAGCTTGAAGAGGCAAAAAGCTTCAAGGTCGAGGCTAAGCGCAGCGACAAACGCTTTCCTCTCACCTCCCCCGAAATCAGCCGGAACGTCGGCGAGGCTATACTCAGAAAGCACCATCACCTCAAGGTTGACGTACACAATCCCGATATCACCGTTACCGTCGAGGTACGCGACAGTTTCGCTTTCATACGCGGAAATCAAATACGCGGTGCGGGCGGTATGCCCGTAGGCACTGGCGGCAAGGCGGCGATACTCATTTCGGGCGGTATTGACTCCCCCGTCGCGGCATGGATGATGGCAAAGCGCGGCGTTACGCTTGACGCGATACACTTTGCTTCTCCCCCGTTCACCTCGCCTCAGTCCGAGCAGAAGGTGCACGACCTGCTGAGTCAGGTGGCAAAATACAGCGGCAATATCGCGCTGTTCACGGTGCCGTTTACGGACATACAGCAGAAAATCCGCGCGAACTGCCCCGAGGATTTGTTTACGCTGATAATGCGCCGCTTTATGATGAGAATTTCAAACAGAATTGCTCAGCGAAACGGTTGCTCGGCGCTCATCACGGGTGAGAGCATCGGTCAGGTTGCCAGCCAGACTATGCCCGCGCTCGCCTGCACGGACGCGGTTGCCGAAATGCCCGTTTTCCGTCCGCTTATTGCGATGGATAAAGAGGAAATTATCAGGATTTCGAGGAAAATCGAAACCTTTGATATATCGATAAGGCCCTACGAGGATTGCTGTACGGTGTTCACGCCTAAGCATCCGCGCACAAGGCCGAAGATAGAAATGCTCATTGAATCCGAAAAGGCGCTCGACGTGGACGCGCTTGTCGAGGAAGCGGTAAACGGCGCGAGACTGGAAATAATAAGGTGACAGTATGACTCTTGAACAAGAGGTTGTAACTCTTCTTAATAAAAAAGGACTTAAGCTCACGACTGCGGAGTCCTGCACGGGCGGACTTATAGCAAAGCGCATAACCGACGTGTCGGGCTCGTCAAACGTATTTGAGTGCGGAATAGTAAGCTACGCCAACCGCATCAAGCACGAAATCTTAGGCGTAAGCAACGAAACGCTCGACAGGTACGGTGCGGTCTCGGAGCAGACGGCGCGTGAAATGGCAGACGGCGCGCTTAAGGTCAGCGGTGCCGATTTAGCGGTTGCCGTAACGGGCATCGCAGGTCCTAATTCCGACAGCACCGACAAACCCGTCGGTCTGGTATATATTGCATTTTCCGACGGAAAAGAAACAATAGTTAAAAAATATCTAAACTCCTTTGACGGAAACGTCAGAGAACAAAACAGAAACAAATCAGCAGATGAGGCATTGAACTTAGTATTGGAGTATCTTAAAAAATGAGTGATGAGAGAGATACACAATTTAATAATTTTGCAGTCGGCGAGGACGAAAACACCGAGCAGCCGCATTTCGTGTTCAGCGAAAGTCAGATGAAGGAGATTGACAATCCCTATCAGCGTTCGGGCGACGACTACGAAGCACCGCCCGAGCCGCAGCCTGCAGAAGGCGGCGACAGTACTGCCGCGCTCTATTACGACGAGCCGAGCACGCTGGGCAAGGTGCTGCGTACTATTGTTCTTGTAATTGCGATTATTGCGCTTCTCGTTTCAAGCGCGATAATATTCCTTCACTACTACGAGTAAAAGCGCAACAAGGAAAAAGCGAAGGAGCTTGCGGACATAGTCAGTGTTAACGAGGACAACACCGCAGTCGGCGCCGACGG
>JAEEUJ010000095.1 GCA_016290515.1 Clostridiaceae bacterium | reverse complement strand
CGTGACGTCGGCGAATTCCGCGTCGGCAAGATTCTTGCCCTTATGCCAGCCTAAAGTGGTTTTGTCAATAACGCCCTCAAAGATATAAAGAAGCGGCGTTAAGAAGAATATAATTGAAAGTGCGCTGATTATCGCGCCGCGCGCAAGCAGCGCGCACATACCCTTAATCATATTGATATTGCAGACGAGGTAAACTCCGAACGTCGCCATGAAGAAGACGACCGCGCTCTGGAATATCGACTGCTCGGCGTTGTTCGCCGCCCTGAGTATCGCCGTCTTACGGTCAAGGCCGTGGTGAAGCTCCTCGCGGAATCTTGTCGTCAGAAGCACCGCGTAGTCAACCGTCGCGCCCAGCTGAACGCAGTTGATGACCGTCGGCGCTATGAAGTTTACGTCCGAGCCCATTATCTTTGCAAGCGCGAGATTAATCCAGATTGCAATTTCAATGGACGCTATAAGCAGAACGGGAATACTGATTGATTTGAATGCGAACAGCAGCAGTATGAATATCGCGCCTATCGACATCAGCGCCGTGACCTTGAAGTCGCGGTCCGCGGTGGTAATCATATCCTTGGTTATCGCGCCCTCACCCGTTACAATGGCATTCGGGTCGTAGGATTTGACAACGGCTATGAGCTTATCAATGTGGTCGTTGAGTTCGGGCGAAGCGGTCTCGAGATAGGTGTTGACCATCATCAACTGCTTGCCGTCTTTTTTACAGATATCAAGTATCGCGTCGGGGATTATATCGTCGGGGAATGCGGGGCCTATGAAACTGTTGTACGCAATAACCGAGGTTACGCCGTCAACCTTTTTAAGCTCCTCCTCCATTTCGATAAGCGTGCCCGACGGCAGAGTATCGTCAACTACTATGAACTGAGTGGAAGCCATACCGAAGTCGGTTTTAAGGCGCTGAAGTCCCTGAATTGAAACGAGCTTCGAGGGAAGCGCCTGCGAAAAGTCGTAATAGACCTCAAGCTTGCTCTGAAGCAGATAAGAGGGTGCGAGAAGCACCAGAAACAGTATCGCAAATATCGCCTTGTGCTTTACGATAAAGTCGTTCAATCGGTCAAACTTCGGCAGGAAGTTTTTGTGATGGTACTTGTCTATATATTTCTCGAAAAGCAGTATAATCTCGGGCAGTACGAATACTACGACGAGTATGCCGAACACAACGCCCTTCGCCATAACGAAGCCTATATCGAAGCCTAAGCGAAGCGTCATGAAGCACAGCGCAAGGAAGCCGAAAACGGTCGTCAGCGAGCTTCCCATCAGCGCCACAAAGGACTTTGTAACCGCCGAAGCCATAGCCTCGGTGCGGTCGGCGTATTTGTGCTTTTCCTCCTTGTATCTGTCCATGAGGAATACCGAGTAGTCCATCGTGATACCCAGCTGCAGTATGGCCGCAACCGCCTGGGTGATAAATGAAATCTCACCCCGGAAAACGTTGGAGCCCATATTGTAAATTATCGCCATACCCAGCGATGACAGTATTACGGGCGGCAGCGCCCACGACTCCATCATAACACAAAGCGCGATAAGCGCGAGCGTTACGGCAACGAGAATATAGAGCGGAGCCTGAGTTTCGGTCAGCTCCTTTGTGTCCTCGATGATGGCGGAAAATCCGCTTATAAACGTGTTTTTGTCAAGCAGTTTCTTGATATTCTTGATGGTTGCAAGCGTTTCGTTTGACGAGCCCTTGTACTTGTACTGAACGAGCATCATTGTGCTCGTGCCGTCCTTTGAGTAGAAAATATCGGTTACGGCTTCGGGCATAATGTCCTGCGGAATCGATATGTCGGCAACGGTGCTTATCCACGTTGCAGAGGTAACACCCTCAATCTTTTCAATCTCCGTTCTGACGGCGTCGACGTACTTCGGGTCGTAGTTGTCAAAGACGATAATCGAAATACCCGCATTGTTGAAGACCTCGTCGAGCACCTGCTCGCCCTGCACGGACTCAAACGTATCGGGCAGATACGACATCATATCGTAGTTAACCCTCGTGCAGAAGAAGCCTATTATCGACGGGATGAGCAGCGCAACCGCTATCGCAATTACGATTTTCGGATGCCGTGCCTCCCATAAAGCCAGTTTTCTCATTTCTTCCTCCGAAAATATATATAAAGAATAATTAATTACTTAACCTAAGTATTTTATCACTTAATGACTTTTTATTCAACCGCTAACGGACATTTGTAACAATTTTTTAAGAATTGAAATGACAAAAAAACAGACCGACGGCTGTCGGTCTGTTTATATTTAATTATCAGTCCATCTTCGGAAGCTTTGCTCTGTACTTTGCAAGCTCTTCGTCGGTCGGGATGTAGTCGCTCATCTCGCCGTTGTGGAACTTCTCGTAGGCAACCATATCGAAGTAGCCCGTGCCGGTAAGTCCGAATACTATGGTCTTTTCCTCGCCGGTTTCCTTGCACTTGAGAGCTTCGTCGATGGCAACTCTGATAGCGTGCGAGCTTTCGGGAGCGGGAAGGATACCCTCAACTCTCGCGAACTGCTCGGCAGCCTCGAATACCTTTGTCTGCTCAACGGAAACAGCCTTCATAAGACCGTCATCATAAAGCTGAGAGAGTATGGGGCTCATACCGTGGTAGCGAAGACCGCCTGCGTGATTTGCCGACGGAATGAAGTCGCAGCCGAGAGTGTACATCTTGGCAAGCGGGCAAACCATACCCGTGTCACAGAAATCGTACGCGTAAACGCCGCGTGTGAAGCTCGGGCATGAAGCCGGCTCAACGGCGATAATCTCGTAATCCGCTTCGCCTCTGAGCTTTTCGCCCATGAACGGGGAAATAAGTCCGCCGAGATTCGAGCCGCCGCCTGCGCAGCCGATAATCATATCAGCCTTGATGCCGTACTTGTCGAGCGCAGCCTTTGTCTCAAGGCCGATAACCGACTGATGAAGAAGCACCTGATTGAGAACCGAACCGAGAACGTATCTGTAACCCGGATTCTTGACGGCAACCTCAACAGCTTCGGAAATAGCGCAGCCCAGCGAGCCTGTTGTGCCGGGATGCTCGGCGTTGATCTTCTTACCGATTTCGGTTTCCATCGACGGAGAGGGAGTTACGCTTGCGCCGTAAACCTTCATAACCTCACGTCTGAACGGCTTCTGCTCGTATGAAACCTTAACCATATAAACCTTGCAGTCGAGGTCGAAGTATGAGCATGCCATCGAAAGAGCCGTACCCCACTGACCTGCGCCCGTTTCGGTTGTAACGCCCTTTAAGCCCTGCTTCTTTGCGTAGTAAGCCTGAGCGATGGCTGAATTGAGCTTGTGCGAGCCTGAGGTGTTGTTGCCCTCGAACTTGTAATAAATCTTCGCGGGAGTACCGAGTTTTTCCTCAAGGCAGTATGCTCTTACCAGCGGAGAAGGTCTGTACATTTTATAGAAATCTCTGATCTCCTGAGGAATTTCAATGTACGCGTTTTCGTTGTCAAGCTCCTGAGCTACGAGATCCGCGCAGAACACGCCTTCGAGCTCTTCGGCTGTCATCGGCTGATGCGTTCCGGGATTAAGCAACGGTGCGGGCTTGTTCTTCATATCTGCACGTACGTTGTACCATGCCTTCGGCATCTCACTTTCTTCAAGATAAATCTTGTAAGGGATTTTGTTTTCTGACATAGTCTTTTCCTCCTTGTCAAATTTTGTTTTTAGAATAAATAAAAAATCCTGTCCCAGTAAAATGGGACAGGAATTAATACCTGCGGTGCCACCCAAGTTGACGCTTTCGCGCCCTCTCTGCCTTATACTTTCATATAAGCCGTACTGTAACGTGTACGCCACGTCGGTTACTACTCGCTTTCGCTTTCGGCCGCCCTCATAAGTCCATTCACCGATTACTCCCCTGCCGCATTTCCACTGCCAGCGGCTCTCTGTGAGCTTCGTAAAGGGTTACTACTCTTAATCGTAGGTTTGTTCGTTTTTTCTAAAATAGCACTTGAAAAATGATTTGTCAACAAAAAATTTGAAAAAATACAGATTTTTTTATTCTGACGATTTTACTGATTGTTGAAGCCGCTGTCCGTCGGCTTATATTCCTCGCCGTTTAAGATTATCGTTCTCTCCTCGCTCTTTGACTCGGGATTAACGGGCGGAGTATAGGGCTGATAGCCGCTGAAATCGCTGTTGCTCTGCGGAGCCGAATAGGGCTGATAAGCGTTAAAGCCGCTATTGTTCTGCGGTGCAGCGGGAGTTTCGATAACAACGCCCAATGTGCCTGCGGGAACGAGTCCCGACCTTACGGCATTGTCCTTAAGGCCTTCGTAGTACATGGCATCCACGGTCTTGACATAGGGAAAAACATACCAGCTTGCAAGTCCGCAGGTGCAGCCTATAAGCAGATACCAGGGAATGAAGCTCATGTCCTTGACGAACAGCTCGCCCTTGTGTCCCTTTGTCATAAGGTCGCTTATGCGCCTTGCCTCACTGCCCGAAAGGTTCGGATTGTCGTGAATGATATACGGAACCATCGAATATGCGTAGGCCTTGATAATACCGGGAATTATGAACAGACAGCTCCACAGAAAAATCACAAGTCCCGTAGTGAAGCCAACCTCAAGATATTTCGCATAGCGGTTCGCGCCCTCGACGTAGGGCGATTTCCACCGGGGATTGAAGCCTCTGACGTGATTGAGGAAATAGCCGTTAATACTGAGGTTAAAGGGTACCAGAAGTATATTGAGTACAGCGCCGATTATTGCAAATACCGCGATAACGACAGCAATAAACAGCATTGCCCTGCTGTCGGCTGAATCGCTGTAACCCGAGTAATTTCCGCCGGCCGCGTTGACCGAGCCGAAGCTGCCCGAAACAATCATAAGCGGGAGCATCGTGGCGAACATAACAAGCCATCTGTTATCGGTGCCGATATAGGCTCTTGCGTTTTGCTTGGTTGCAATTCTGTTAATAAGGTTCATGAGTTTTCCTCCTTATTCCCTGTGCCACTTGACGCCCTGAGCGGTGTCCTCGAGCACTATGCCCTGAGCCTTCAGCTCGTCTCTGATTCTGTCGGCCTCTGCCCAGTTCTTTTCGGCTCTCGCCTTGGTGCGCGCTTCGATAAGCGCTTCAATCTCGTCGTCAAGTGAGCCCTTGTCTCTGTTATATACAAGTCCGAGAACGCCCGTCAGCTCGTCAAAGAGCTTTGCGGCATACTCAACAAGCTCCTTGGAGCCTGAATTAATTACGTTTACGTTTATGTCCTTGACAAGCTCGAATACTGCCGAAATACCGTCGGCGGTGTTGAGGTCGTCGTCCATAGCCTTTATAAACTGTTCACGGCGTGAGTCAAGCTGAGCCTTGATTTGGTCGGCATTGTCGGGAACGCTGTCGCCCGCATTTTCAAGCGCGAAATCAAGATTGTCTCGGCAGGTGTAAAGACGCTCAAGCGCCGCCTTGCACTGCTCGATAATATCGATTGAATAGTTAATCGGGCTTCTGTACTGCGAGGAAATCATAAGATAGCGTATAGGCTCGTAGCCGAATTTCTCGGCAACCTCGCGTACGGTGAAGAAGTTACCCAGCGACTTCGACATCTTGACATTGTCAACGTTGATATAGCCGTTGTGCATCCAGTAGTTCGCGAACGGAACGCCGTTGCAGCACTCGGACTGCGCAATTTCGTTTTCGTGGTGCGGGAAAATAAGGTCCTGACCGCCGCAGTGAATGTCGATAGTCTTTCCGAGATATCTGCCCGCCATAGCCGAGCACTCGATATGCCAGCCGGGTCTGCCCTTTCCCCAGGGGCTGTCCCATGCAGGTTCTCCGGGTTTCTGTGCCTTCCACAAAGCGAAGTCTTCAGGCGATTCCTTATCTGTATCAACATTCAGTCTTTCACTTGCGCCGTTTTCCCTGTCGTCCGCATTCTGGCCGGACAGTTTACCGTAACCGAGGAAAGCGGATACGCGATAATAAACATCACCGGAGGGCGATGCATAAGCATGACCGTTTTCAATCAGTTTTGTAATCAGCGCGATGATTTCTGGAATATGTTCTGTTGCTTTGGGGTGAACCGTGGCCGGACGGATTCCCAGCGCTTTGGCATCCTTGTAATACTCATTGATAAATCTGTCGGCAAGTTCCTTTACAGTAATGCCTTCTTCATTGGCTCTTCTGATCATTTTGTCATCGATATCTGTGAAATTCTGGACAAAAGTAACCTCATAGCCTTCCCGCTCCAGCTGCCTTCTCAGCACGTCAAACGTGATGAAAGGCCGGGCATTGCCGATATGGAAATAATTATACACAGTAGGGCCGCACGCATAAATACCCACTTTTCCATCATGGATCGGCTTAAAAGTTTCTTTTTTACGGGTCATGCTGTTATAGATCTGCATAATGATTATCTCCTATACTTTTTCTTAATAAAGTTTCTGAGCAGTACAACCGCCCATACTAAAGCAGCGGCTGCGGTAATTATCCAAATGATCGTTCCGATATCGTAGGGAATATAAAAAGCTCCGTTTTCCCTGCCAGCGGCATTTTCTCCGGCACTGATGATATCCTGAAGATCCATCAGTTCTGTACCGTTTTCATCAACAATTCTGAAATCCAGCTTAATACTGCGCACATGCCCTTTCTCAGGGAGCTTAATACTGGCAGAAAATTCAAATGCAGGGTTTTCCGTTTCGGGTGTGAAAACAGCCGAGCTTTTTTGTTTCAGCATTGTAACACGATGCCCGTTAACAACTGTGAATAACGGATTGTGATCTTCTTCCGGATCTCCGCCGTATGAAAGATCGGTGGAGATTCTGATCGTTAATTCTTTTCCGCAAAACTCCGCAAGGTCGATCCGGCCTGAAAACTGATTGTATGCACCGGGATCCCATGACCATTCTTCATTGTCGGCAGTGATCTGTATCTGTTCTGTATGTTCACATACAGCGTTTGTACAGCAGATCAGGAGTATAGCAAAAAGAACAAGGTTCAATACGCGTAGTTTCATTCCCGCTTCATTCCTGCCTTTGATCATCGTCTTTACTGTCCTGAGGAAAACTGTGTATTCTTTCACTCATCTGATTCAGTGTGGAATTCACTTTCTCGGCCATTTTCCCCACTGAAACAGTATTGTCAAACAAACCGTTTATTTCAGCGCTTACCGGCGAATTATCTTCGGATACAGGCAATTCATCGTCCTCATCTTCCTCTGTGCCGTCATCGCTGCTTTCATTGTCCTGTTCAGCCGGGGCAGCGGCCGATCCGGTAAGGGAGGCTGCATATTTTTCTGCCCTGATATCGTTGAGCTGTTCATCAAGCTGTTTCAGTTCCTGCAGCATCCTGGTCATTGGTTCAGGGAATGTTTCTCCCTTCAGCCATAATGCATAGGCTTTATTGGCCAGGTCACCAAGCACTTCCCTTCTGCGGTTCTGGATTGTAACTTCGTCTACTTTGTAGCGTGTATTGTTTGCGATACTGGCAGCAGTATTGCCGATCGCTTTCATTCCTTTGATCCACAGATTTTTTGCCTTGTCCCGAATATCATTTCTGACTGCCAATGCATTGTCCTCCTTTAGCCTGCATATTTCGTCTGGATCCTGCAGCAGGCTTTTACCGAATAAGCATCAAAGAACCCGGATTGATTCTGAATTCGACGCTGTTCATCGGACTTATGTCTCCGTCCACATTGATTCGGAGGCTTTGACCTTCAATCACTATATCTGATACCCTGAAATGCTCTGTGATCCTGAATTTCAGATCTTTGGAAAGCATCAGTCCGGGGAGGTAAAAC
>JAEEUJ010000094.1 GCA_016290515.1 Clostridiaceae bacterium | reverse complement strand
TTGGAAACCTGCATGAAGGCCTGTGAAGGCGTTGACTACGTGCTCAACCAGGCGGCCTGGGGCAGCGTGCCGCGCTCCATTGAAATGCCGCTCTTCTACTGCGCCAACAACATCCAGGGGACGCTGAACATGATGGAGGCGGCCCGCCAAAAGGGCGTAAAGAAGTTCGTCTATGCCTCCAGCTCATCCGTCTATGGCGATGAACCCAACCTGCCCAAGACCGAGGGGCGCGAAGGCAATCTGCTCTCGCCTTACGCCCTCACCAAGCGCTGCGACGAGGAGTGGGCGAAGCAATACACGCGACACTACGGGCTACCGACGATTGGCCTGCGCTACTTCAACGTCTTTGGCCGCAGGCAGAACCCCGATGGTGCGTATGCTGCGGTCATCCCGAAGTTCATACGCCAGTTGCTGAAGGGGGAACGCCCCACCATCAACGGCGACGGCAAGCAGAGCCGCGACTTTACCTACGTCGATAACGTCATCGAGGCTAACCTCAGAGCCTGTCAGGCTTCTCATGAGGCGGCGGGCGAGGCATACAACATAGCCTACGGCGGCAGGGAATACCTCATAGACATTTACTACGGTCTTACAAAAGCACTCGGTGTGGATGTTAAGCCGAATTTCGGACCCGACCGTAAGGGCGATATAAAGCACTCCAACGCCGACATTTCCAAGGCGAAGAGACTTCTCGGCTATGACCCGAGTTATTCCTTCAAGGACGGTATCGCCCTTGCGATTGAGTGGTATAAGGAGAATCTGTAATGTTCGATTACAAAAAGATTTTCAGAAACAGAGAGGCAAGGTTAAAGCTCATCGACTCTCTGAAGTTTATACCGACAAAGCCTTATTTAAAGCTTGTCTATAAAATCAAAACGGGAAAGGCGCTTAATCTCGACAGTCCCGTCGGCTTCTGCGAAAAGCTTCAGTGGCTTAAGATTCACGATATTCATCCCGAATACACTCAGCTTGTTGACAAGACAGCCGTTCGTGATTACATTACCGAAAAAATCGGCGAGGATTATCTCTTTCCGCTTCTCGGAAGCTGGGAGAAATTTGAGGACATCGACTTTGACTCTCTGCCCGACAAATTTGTTCTCAAATGCAATCACGATTCGGGCAGCGTGAAAATCATTACCGACAAAAGCCAGATCAATAAGGACGAGCTTTCCGCCTTCTTTAATGGCAGGCTTAAGCTCAATCCGTATAACGCCGGCAGGGAATACCCCTACAAGGACGTAAAGCCGCTTATAATGGCGGAAAAGTTTATGGAATCCTCCGACGGCAAGGGCATTAACGACTACAAGTTTTTCTGTTTTGACGGAAAGCCTGAGATTATGTTTGTCGCAACCGACAGAGCCGTTGACGTGCGTTTTGATTTCTACGATATGTCTTTCAACCATCTGCCGATTTATAACATCCATCCCAATTCCGACGGCGTCGTTGAAAAGCCGAAGTGCTTTGACGAGATGAAACAGCTTTGCGAAAAGCTGACGAAGGGTATGAAGTTCGTCCGTCTTGACCTGTATGAGATTGACGGAAAGGTATATTTCGGAGAATTCACGTTTTTCCACGGCGGCGGTTTCTATCTGTTTGAGCCCGATGAGTGGGAAAAGAAACTCGGAGACCTGATTAAAATCTGATTCGGTGAGAATATGTCATTAAAACAGTTACTCGCAAAAACCCCTTTTATCGATATTTACAGACAGCATAAAAAGAACGCTTATCAGTCACAGCTTGACGCCATGACCGATGAGCAGTTCATCCGCTTTATCTATAAAAAGAATTTCGGGCGCGAGATTAATCTCGACTCTCCCGAAACCTTCAACGAAAAGCTTCAGTGGTTAAAGCTTAATTACCGAAACCCTCTTTACACACGGCTTGTCGACAAATACGAGGTAAAGCAGTACGTTGCCGAAAAAATCGGTGAGGAATATATCATCCCGACTCTCGGCGTATATGAGAGCTTTGACGAAATTGATTTTGATAAGCTTCCCGACAGTTTCGTGCTCAAATGCACACACGATTCGGGCGGACTTGTAATTGTAAAGGACAAGTCGAAGTTAGATAAGAAAAATGCAAGGCAGATTATCAACGCTTCACTGAAAAGGAATTTCTATCTTCAGTCGCGTGAATGGCCTTACAAAAATGTAAAGCCGCGTATAATTGCCGAAAGCTATATGGTGGATTCGAAAACCGCCGAGCTTCGCGATTATAAGTTTTTCTGCTTTGACGGCGAGGTTAAGGCAATGTTTATTGCAACAGAAAGGCAGAAGCAGGGCGAGGACGTAAAATTCGACTTCTTTGACGCCGATTTCAACCATCTTCCCTTCAGGCAGGGACACGACCACGCCGCAACGGAGCCCGAAAAACCCGTCTGCTTTGACGAGATGAAAAAGCTTGCGGGTGAGCTTTCAAAGGGATTCCCCGAGGTCAGAATCGACTTTTACGAGGTTGACGGCAGGGTTTATTTCGGTGAATTCACCTTCTTCCATTTCGGCGGCTTTATGAAATTTGAGCCCGAGGAATGGGATTATAAATTCGGCGAGTGGATTACGCTACCCGAAAAAATGTTAAGTGAGTGAAAAATGAGAGTATTACAGATTAACGCCGTGTACAATCAGCTGAGCACGGGCAGGACGACAACCGAATTACACAATGCCCTTCTTGAAAACGGCATTGACTCCTTCTGCGCCTTTGCTCAGTCAAACGTTGAGGGCGGCGAAAATCTGTACCGCATAGGCACTCCCTTTGACAGAAAGCTACACGCTTTTCTTTCACGCCTTTCGGGTAAGCAGGCGTATTTCTCAAAGGGCGCAACAATAAAACTGATTAAGTATATGGACGAAATCAAACCCGATATTGTCCATTTAAGAAATTTTCACTCAAACTATATCAATATGCCGATGATACTTGATTATCTCGGTAAAAACGGCATAGCCACGGTGGTAACGCTTCACGATTTCTTTTTCCTGACGGGAAAATGCGTTTACTTTACCGAGGCTGACTGCTCAAAATGGCAGACAAAATGCGAAAACTGCCCGAACCTTAAAAACGGCAACCCGACGTGGTTTTTCGACAGAACCGCCGATATGTTCCGTGATAAGTACGAGCTGTTTTCAAAGATAAAGAAACTCGCCTTTGTCGGCGTTTCCGACTGGGCGGCTGACGAGGCGAAAAAATCCCCGATTACCGCGAACGCAACCGAGGTTAAGAGAATATATAACTGGATAGACTTGGATAGATTCAGACCGCTTGACGTTGAAGCGGAAAAGAAAAGACTCGGACACGAAAACGAGTTCGTGATTCTCGGCGTTGCTGCAGTATGGGATGAGCGTAAGGGCATAAGCGACTTTATCCGTCTTGCCAAATCCCTTTCGGAGTATAATGATGTTAAGGTTATCCTTATCGGACCCGTTCCGAGAGTCAGCTTGGATGACGGAGAAGACGGACTTGAATACGTTATACCCGTCGGCTCAACCGACAGCGTTGACGAGCTTGTAAGTTATTACAACGCCGCCGACGTGCTTGTTACTCTTTCGACCGAGGAAACCTTCGGCAAGGTTTCGGCGGAGGCGCTTTCCTGCGGCACACCCGTCGTATGCTACAACGCAACGGCAAATCCCGAGCTTGTCGGCGAGGGCTGCGGCTATGTCGTTGAAAAGGGCGACCTTGACGGCGTCAAAAATGCAATTCTGAAAATTAAGGAAGATACAAAAGCGAATTATTCGCAAAACTGTATCGGCTTTTCACATAAAAACTTCGATAAGGATGAATGTATAAAGCAGTATATTCTGCTTTACCGTCAGCTTCTCGGAGAATGATATATTAAAATTTTGCGGAAAGGAGGAAATAAATGGTTGCTTATTACATCGTTGGCGTAATGGCGGTAATGCTCGGCTTTATGTCGTATTTTATTCCCGAGAGAAAACTCGGAGACCTTGAAAACAGACGTAAGCTTATCAATAAGCACGACTGGTATTTTATTGCCGTCGCACTGTTTCTGTTTGTGCTTCTGGTGCTCGAGGATACTTCTTCGAACAGCGATCTGCTCAAGAGCTATGAGCCTGCGTTTTACAGGCAGGAGTACCGTACGCTTGATTACTACATATCGCGTTATCCGTCGGTTAAGGATCCCGTTTACCATATCTGTACTCTTTTGTTTCAGAGACTCGGCTTCAGCTTCTATACCTGGAAAGCGCTTGTTGCCTTTCTTTTCGTTTTCAGTACATACAGACTGATTCACCATTACTCAAAGAATCCTTCTCTGAGTTATCTTGTAATTATCAGCCTCGGTCTGTTTAACTTCTCTTTAAGCGCAATGCGTCAGACTATCGCTCTGTCAATACTTTGCTTCTCGTATGAGTTTTTGAAAGAAAAGAAACTTCTGCGTTTTATGCTGATAGTCGGAATAGCCGCTCTTTTCCACCGAACCGTCTTTATTTTCCTCCTTGCGTATCCTGTTTATCATCTTAGGGCAAAAAAGAGCACGATTCCCATTCTTGCCGCGGTCGGCACTCTGATTATTGTGTTCTCGAAACAGTTGACTGAAATCTACATACAGTGGTTCGGACTTGAGGACACATATAACGACTATTTTGACAGCGACAGGGGACTTACAATCTGGGGTGTCGTCATACTTGCGCTGATATGGGTTTACTGCACTTTCTTCCTTTACAAAAAAGGCTCGAAGCCTTTTGACCGCAATATCTGCAACCTGCTTCTCGTTTCGGTTGTGTTCAGAATTATTTCGGTTTTCTGGGTAGCCGAATTTTTCCGCGTTTCAATGTATTTCTCGGTATTTGACTTCCTGTGTATTGCAGACGCGTGCACCTGCGAAAAGAAGCGTTCCGTTGACAACGTTAAAACGGCGGCGGTTGCGCTGGCGCTGGTTGCGTATTATTTCTACAATCAGCAGCCTAATATAGTAACGTTCGTTTTCAGGTAAGAAAAAATGAAATTTTGTTCGGTAGTATTGAATTACAAATCATACGGCGAAACGCTTGAATGCGTTGAGGCGCTGCTTAATATGAATTATGCGGACAGCGAGATTGTAATTGTTGACAACGGCTCGGGTAACGAATCCGTTGAAATGATTGAAAAGAACTTTTCGGACAATCCCCGTGTGCATATAATTGCGCTCGAAAAGAATCTCGGCTTCGCTGCGGGAAACAACGAAGGCATATATTACGCCCGTGAAAAGCTCGGTGCAGATTTCGTATATGTCTGCAACAGCGATACCGTATCGCATTCGGAGCTGTTCAACGACTTCTTGAAAGCTTATAAAAAGGGTGTCGGAGTTATCACCGTACCCGTAATCCGTCCCGACGGCAGCTATCAGCTTCCCGACGAGAATACCGACGACATAACAAAGAGAATACGCTTCTCAATTACGCATCTTCTGATGGGAATGGCACTTAACCGCATCAGAAAGGGCGGCGCAAAGCAAGCGCAAAAGGTTTTCGAAGCGCCCGACAGCTATAAGAAATATGTGCTTGAGGGCTGTGCATTCTGCCTTACAACGGATTACTTTGAAAACTACAGAGGACTGTATCCGAAAACATTTTTGTACTGGGAAGAAAAGAATCTTCTCTTTATGATTAAGAAGGCAAATCTTGAAAGCGCCGTAGCCGAAACTCAACCCGTTTTACATAAGGTGAAGGGCTCGACGGTTACCGACGATATTACAAAATTCCGTCTTAATCATGCATTCAGAAGTATGATTAAATCCCTTCCGCTTTATTCTATGAGCAGAAAAAGCATTTCGAAAAAATACTGAAACCGCAGAGGCTATTAAATGAACAGAAAAATCGGCGTTATATATTCATATGCTTTAATGCTTGTCGAGGTTTTCTCGGCAATGCTTTTCACGCCGTTTTTAATAAGAATGCTCGGCAAACCCGATTACGGCGTTTACCAGCTTATAATGTCGATTACCTCGTATCTTACGCTTCTTGACCTCGGTATAGGAAATGCGGTTGTTCGTTTCATGGCGAAATTCCGCACAAATAACGACCTCAAAAAGCAACGGGAGTTTCTCGGCATCGTTACTATTTACTATGCGGCAATTGCGCTTATTGCGGTAATTGTCGGCGCGGTGCTGATTGTGGTTTTCCCGACAGCATTTGCAAACGGACTTACGCCCGACGAAATCGCAACCGGCAGAAAACTGCTTGTTATTACCGTACTCAACGCCGCCGTAATGCTCGGCACGTCGAGTTTTTCTACCACTCTCGTTTCCTATGAGCGCTTCTCCTTTTCAAAGGGAATGAGCATACTCGCAACGCTTGCGAGAATACTCGTCTGCGTAATCGCGCTCAAACTCGGCTTCGGCAGCTTCGGCGTGGTCGTAACATATTTCCTTGCAAATGTAATTACAAGAGGACTTTATATAATTTATGTGCTCAGGGTGCTGAAGCTGAAACCCGTATTCAGAAATCCCGATTTCGCATTTATAAAGGAAACTGTGTCGTATTCATCCTTTGTTCTTCTTCAGATGATTGCAACACAGATAAATGCGATGGCTGACTCGGTGCTTCTCGGAATACTCGCCAAAGGCTCGGCGGCAATAATAGCCGTTTACGGAGCGGGAGCTCAGATTATTCAGTATTTCAAGACTGTCGGCACTCACGTCAACGGCGTGCTTATGGCAGGTGTCGTAAGGCTTGTCGAGGGCGGTGCAGGTCCCAAGGAACTCGAGAAGGAAATGGTGCGCATAGGCAGACTTCTGTTTATGATGCTCGGTCTGGTTTTCACCGTGTTTATCGTAAACGGAAAACAGTTTATGATACTCTGGGCGGGAGAAAGCTATGAAAAGGGTTACATGGTTGCGGTCGCGATTATGGTTCCCGTTATGTTCCAGCTCGTTCAGAATATCGGCAATCAGGTGCTTTGGGCTATGAACAGACACAAGACTCAGGCGGTAATTCAGATTGTCTCGGCTCTTGTCAATATAGTGCTTACGGCGCTTCTGATAATGTGGAAGCCGCTTGAAGGCGCGGTTATCGGCTCGGTTATCGCACTAACAATAGGCGACGTCGTATGTATGAATACAATGTTCAGACGCGAAATCAAAATCAGTCTTATCGGATATTATTCGGGACTGTTTAAGGGCGTGCTTGCCTCGCTTCTTATTTGTGCCGCGGCGGGAATTGCGTTTAACCGCTTTATCGCGGTCGGCGACGGCTGGCTGTCGCTTGCGTTAAGATGCGCCGTTATGCTTGCGGTTTACGCATTAACAATGCTGACATTCGGAATGAACAGCTACGAAAAGGATATGCTGTTCAGACCGTTGAAGAAAATAAAGAGTAAACTTACTAAGAAGGGTGATATAAATGTTCAAGGGTAAGACCTTAATGATTACGGGCGGAACGGGCTCGTTCGGCAACGCCGTACTCAACCGTTTTCTTACAAGCGACATAGGCGAAATCCGTATTTTTTCACGTGACGAGAAAAAGCAGGACGATATGCGCCACGAGTATCAGCAGAAGTATCCCGAATATGCCGACAAAATCAAGTTCTTTATCGGCGACGTAAGGGATCTGCAGTCGATTAAAAATGCCATGTACGGCGTTGACTATATCTTCCACGCGGCGGCGCTCAAGCAGGTTCCGTCGTGCGAATTCTTCCCCGTCGAAGCGGTCAAGACCAATGTGCTCGGTACGGATAATCTGCTTACCGCCGCTATTGAGGCGGGAGTAAAGAGCATTATCTGCCTTTCAACAGATAAGGCAGCTTATCCCGTAA
>JAEEUJ010000093.1 GCA_016290515.1 Clostridiaceae bacterium | reverse complement strand
GCCTTGCACTGAAAATGCAGATACTTTAAGATGAGATTTGGTGGCTTGAGATTGCAGCTTTGCTGACGCAAAGCAAAATCGAAAACGCCAAAGATCGCTTAAATAGCGCATTTTCAGCGATTGAGATTCGTTAGCTCGCGCCTCAAACAAAAAAGCTCCGTCCAAAAGGGACGAAGCTTAAAAAAGCCGCGTTATACCACCCGATTGAAAAGGAACTGTCATTCCCCTGCCGGTAACGGCGGCAACCGTTGCGACCTACTGCTGTTTCAATCGCACCGCTCAAAAGCGAAAATTCAACCGTCTGCCGTATTAAGCGCGCTCTCAGCCAGCGACGCGCCCTCTCTTGAATACTCACGCAGAAAATCTACTTAACTTTATCTCAGCGTTTTTGGGATTTTGTTCTGTTCGATAAAATAGTATAACATATATTTCGGATTTTGCAAGAGTTATTTTTCACTCCCGATCCGTCGGTAGATTTGAGTTTATCGGGGTAATCAAATCGTAGGGGCGACCATAGGTCGCCCGTAGTTTACATATTATTTGACGGGCGGGCAATGCCCGCCCCTACGGATTACACCCCTATAAACTCCGATTTATAACTCATAACTCATAACTCATAACTTGCGAAGCAATCATAACTCATAACTCAAAAAAACGCCCTTTCGGGCGTTTTTGTTTATTCGTCTTTGCCGCAGCAGTGCTTGTACTTTTTACCCGAACCGCACGGACACGGGTCGTTTCTGCCGATTTTCTTGCCCTTTCTTACGGGCTGCTTTTTCTCGGAGCCGTCGCCGCCTGCGCCGCTCATGTCGGTAATCTTTGCCTGCTGCTCGCGCTTGATTTCCTCGTTGGTCTTAAGCTGAACGGTCAGTATGCCCTGAACCGTACCCTCGCAGATAGCCGCGCTCATCTCGTCGAACATATCGTAGCTCTCGATTCTGAAAGCTACAACGGGGTCCTGCTGACCGTAGGAACGAAGGTAGATACCGCCCTTTAATTCCTCCATCTCGTCGATGTGGTCCATCCAGCGGCGGTCGACGTTCATCAGCAGTATCTTCTGCTCAAGCTCTTCCATAACCTCGGGGCCGTACTTTTCCTTCTGAGCGTCGAATTTCTTCATAGCGCAGTCAAGGAACAGCTCCTTGAAGTCCTCTGCGTCCTCGATGCCGTCGTGGCTCTTGCCGTCAAGCACCCAGCTGAGTTTGGCGAGCATACCCTTGGTATTCCACTCAGCCTTGGGAAGCGCGGACGGGCAGTAGAAGTCAACCTGCTCGGTGAAGTAATCGTTTATCATCTTGACCATAGTCGAGTCAAGGTCGACGCCGTCAAGCACCTGATTACGCTGACCGTAGATAACCTCTCTCTGCTTGTTCATAACGTCGTCGAAGTTAAGAACCTGACGTCTGGTTGCGAAGTTGTTGCCCTCAACCTTCTTCTGCGCGGACTCGATAAGATTCGTGAGAAGTCCGGTTTCTATCGGCGTGTCCTCGTCAACGGCTGAGAAGCGGTCGAGTATCATATAGAAACGGTCACCCGCAAAAAGTCTTAAAAGCTCGTCCTCGGCTGAGAGGAAGAATTTGCTTCGACCGGGGTCGCCCTGACGGCCCGAACGGCCTCTCAACTGATTGTCAATACGTCTTGACTCGTGGCGCTCGGTGCCGATTATGTAAAGACCGCCCGCCTCGCGTACTCTGTCGGCCTCGTCCTTTATTTCGTCGGTATGCTGCTTTTCAAGCTCGCGGAACACACGGCGCGCCTCGAGAATTTCCTCGTCGTCGGTTTCGGCAAAGCCGCGCGCCTCGTTAATCATTTCCTCTGAGAATTCCTTCTTTCTCATATCGGAAATTGCCATGAATTCGGGGTTACCGCCTAAGATAATATCGGTGCCTCGTCCCGCCATATTCGTAGCTATCGTAACCGCGCCGTACTTACCCGCCTGAGCGATAATCTCGGCTTCCTTGTCGTGATACTTGGCGTTTAAGACTTCGTGCTTTATGCCGCGTTTTTTGAGGGCTTTCGAAAGCTCCTCACTCTTTTCGATACTGATAGTACCGACGAGCACGGGCTGGCCCTTGGCGTTTGATTCAAGTATCTGTTCGATAATGGCGTTGAACTTGCCGCGCTCGGTCTTATAGAGCACGTCGTCCTCGTCAACTCTTATCATCGGCTTGTTGGTCGGTATGGAAACTACGTCGAGCGAGTAAATCTCCTGGAATTCCTGACTCTCGGTCATGGCAGTACCCGTCATACCCGACAGCTTGTCGTAAAGTCTGAAATAATTCTGGAAGGTAATCGTGGCGAGCGTCTTGGACTCTCTTTCGACCTTGACGCCTTCCTTGGCCTCGATCGCCTGATGCAGACCGTCGGAATAACGTCTGCCGAGCATAATACGGCCCGTGAACTCGTCAACGATAAGCACCTGACCGTCCTTGACAACATAGTCAACGTCGCGCTTCATAACGCCGTGAGCGCGTATAGCCTGGTCGATATGGTGCTGAATTGTAATGTTCTCGGCGTCCATAAGGTTTTCGAGGTTAAAGAACTTCTCCGCCTTCTCAACGCCCGATTTGGTAAGAGTCGAGCTCTTAGCCTTTTCGTCGACTACATAGTCGCCGTCGGCGTCAACAATATCCTCGGCGTTCTGCTTGTCGTCAAGCTCGGTGACGGTGATTTTCTTAAGCGAGCGCGCAAACATATCCGCAACCTTATACAAATCGGTTGACTTGTCGCCCATACCCGAAATGATAAGCGGAGTTCTCGCCTCGTCGATAAGAATCGAGTCAACCTCGTCGACAATTGCGAACGAATGGCCGCGCTGAACTCTGTCGGAGGCGTAGGTAACCATATTATCACGCAGATAGTCGAAGCCCATCTCGTTGTTCGTGCCGTAGGTTATGTCGGCGGCATAGGCCTCGCGGCGTTCCTCGTTGTCTAGACCGTGAACGATAAGACCTACCGACAGACCTAAGAAGCGGTAGAGCTTGCCCATCCACTCGGAGTCGCGGCGCGCAAGGTAGTCGTTGACGGTAACGATATGCACGCCCTTGCCCGCAAGCGCATTGAGGTATGCGGGGAGCGTAGCGACGAGGGTTTTGCCCTCGCCCGTTTTCATCTCGGCAATTCTGCCCTGATGAAGTATGATACCGCCTATAATCTGTACGGGGAAGTGCTTCATGTTCAGCACTCTCCACGAAGCCTCGCGGCAGGTTGCGAACGCCTCGGGCAGGATGTCGTCGAGCGTTTCGCCGTTTGCAAGTCTCTGCTTAAACTCCTCGGTCTTGGCCTTGAGCTGTTCGTCAGTGAGCTTTTCGTACTCGCTTTCAAGGTCGAGTACCTTCTGCTGCAAAGGTCTTACGCGCTTAACCTCCTTTGAGGAATAGTCGCCGAAAATTTTGGTAAATAAGGACATTTTCTTAAATTCCTTTCGTCAGTTGTCGCTGTCTTGTTTTTCCTCAGGAAGCGTCGGAGTGTCCGCGCCGTCTGCGATTTCGGGCTTGGGCGCCTCTTCGCCGTCAGCCTCGCTGACAGCGTTGTCGATAATCTCCTTAAGCTTCTGCTCCTGCTCGGGCTTTTCCTCCTCAATTTCGGGAAGCTCGCCGCCCTGCATGAGAGTTTCAAATTCCTCGCCCGTGATTTTCTCACGCTTGACGAGTTCCTTTGCGACCTTGTGAAGCTGGTCGATATGCTCTCTGAGTATGCTCTCGGTACGCTTGTAGGCGTTGAGCACTATCTCCTCGATTTCCGCGTCGATTGAGGCGGCAACGCTCTCGGAGTAGTTGCGCATGTGGTTGTAATCCCTGCCGATGAATACCTCGTCATTTTCGGTGCCGAAGTTAATCGGGCCGAGCTTCTCGCTCATACCGTACTTGGTAACCATCTTACGGGCAATATCCGTAGCTCTCTCAATATCGTTCGAGGCGCCCGTTGAAATGTCGTCGAATATAATCTTTTCGGCAACACGTCCGCCGAGAAGTCCGACGATATCGTCAAGCATTCTCGACTTCATGAGGTGCATTTCGTCCTTTTCGGGCTGATACATCGTAAATCCGCCCGCCATACCTCTGGGTACAATCGAGATGTGCGTAACGGGGTCCTTATGCTCAAGATAATACGAGGAAACGGCATGTCCCGCCTCGTGATAGGCGGTGATTTCCTTGTCGCGCTGAGAAACCTTGTGCGACTTCTTCTCGGTGCCGACCACGACCTTCATCGTAGCCTCCTCGATTTCCTTCATTGTGATTGCCTTGAGCTTTCTGCGTGCGGCAAGCAGCGCCGCTTCGTTAAGCAGGTTTTCAAGGTCGGCGCCCGTAAAGCCTACGGTAGCGCCCGCAATATTCTTAAGCACAACGTCGGGGCCCAGCGGCTTCTTCTTGGCGTGAACCTTGAGTATTTCCTCCCTGCCCTTGACGTCGGGATAGTTTACGGTAATCTGTCTGTCAAATCTGCCCGGTCGCAGCAGCGCGGGGTCGAGTATGTCGGGACGGTTCGTGGCCGCCATAACTATTACGCCCTCGTTCTCACCGAAGCCGTCCATCTCAACGAGCATCTGGTTAAGCGTCTGCTCACGTTCGTCGTGGCCGCCGCCCATACCTGCGCCGCGGTGTCTGCCGACAGCGTCAATTTCGTCAATGAATATTATTGACGGCGCGCTCTTCTTGGCTTCGCCGAACAAATCGCGTACTCTCGACGCGCCGACACCGACGTACATCTCAACGAAATCGGAGCCCGAAATCGAGAAGAACGGCACGTCAGCCTCGCCCGCAACAGCCTTTGCCAGCAATGTTTTACCCGTTCCGGGAGGGCCTACGAGCAGCACGCCCTTGGGAATTCTCGCGCCCAGCGCGGTAAACTGCTTGGGATCCTTGAGAAATTCCACTATTTCCTCTAAGTCAGCCTTCTCCTCGTCAGCGCCTGCGACGTCGGCGAAGGTCTTTTTATTCTTGTTGTCCTCGTTCTTTTTGAAGCGCGCCTTGCCGAAGGACATTGTGCGGTTGTTCTCGGACTGAACGGTCTGGTTCATCTTGCGGAACATTATTGTCATTACAACCGTCAGCAGCACGACAATCGCAAGCGTCGGCAGCAGGCTTACCCACCACGAGTTTGCCGAACCCGATTCGTAATCAATCTTGATCTGACTGTCGGGATTCTGCTTGTTGAACTTAACTACGTCGTCGTGCACGTCCTCAAGGAAAAGGGTGACGTTGGGAACGGTGTATTTATACACAGTGTCGCCGTCGCGCAGCTTATAGCGAAGCACGCCGCTTGACAGGTTCAGGTCGTAGCTTGCAACCTTGTTCTCCTCAAAGAGATTGAGTATCTGGTAATACTCGGTTTTCGCCTGAGTTTTACCGCCCATTGTCGAGTAATACGCTATGCAGACAATAAATGCAAGCGGAATTACAACGTAGGGTATCAGCGCTTTCCAGTTAATCTTCTTCAATGCTTTGTCTCCTTATTTCTCGTAAACTGACGGTTTGAGCACTCCGACAAACGGCAGATTTCTGTACTTCTCCGCATAGTCAAGTCCGTAGCCGACAACGAACGCGTCGGGGATGACCGCGCCGACGTAATCCGCCTTAAGGTCGACGACTCTGCGGTCGGGTTTATCTAAAAGCGTGCAGATTTTTATGCTTTCGGGATTTCTGCGCGCGAGTATGTCCTTTAAGTAGCTTAGGGTTCTGCCCGAGTCGAGTATGTCCTCAACTATAAGCAGATTTGAACCGTCGATAACGTTTGTATCGAGGTCCTTTATAATTTTGACTACGCCCGTTGAGCGTGTTTCGTTGCCGTAGGACGAAACGGACATAAAGTCGATATAGCAGGGTATCGTGATAGCTCTCATAAGGTCGCCCATAAATACGACCGAGCCCTTGAGCACGCTGACTAAAATCAGCTCCTTGCCCTCGTAGTCGCGGCTTATTTTCTCGCCGAGCTCCTCCACGATTTTTTTGAGCTTATCCTGAGTGATAAGTACTCTCTCAATGTCATTTTCCATCATATACATAGTTTTATCTCCCCTCACCAAGAGTAATTAATAACATTTTTTCACTGTCCGCGTCAGCCGAGAACTTTTTATTTACTCCGAAGCCTTCAACCCATACGGCGCAGCCGCCGCTGTCAAGTACGGCTACGGTATTGCGCTTCGACGTCTCGATACCCGCCTCGTTAAAGAGTTTTTTGAGTGTTTTTGTGACGCCCCGCTTTTTAAGTGTTATCGCGTCGCCCTCGCTTCTCGAACGAAGCTTCAGGCTGTCAGCTATCTTATCACAGTCGATAAGATTTTCCGCTAACGCTTTATTAAGATTTTGTAAATCTTTTTTGCCGATTATGCTGATATGCGCCTCGCCGTAAGGATATTTAACGCTGCAGTTTTCTTTTTTGAACTCAACCGAAAATGCCGCGGCGCAGTCCTCAAACGGCTTTATTACGCCGTTTCGCTTTACAAGTCTTAAAGCGCCCGCAGTCTGAAGCGCTTCGCCGTTTTGTGAAAACCCAAGAAAATCCTCAACGTGCTTTGATAGCACGTCGGCGTCGGTCAGGCTTTCAAGATATTTCTTGGCAACCCGCCCCTTAACAGAAGCGTTGAGCTGTGAAAACTTTTCTGCATCAAGCTCAACGTCCTTCACGCAATCCGCAAACGCTCCGTCGGCAAGACTGTCAAGAAACGCCGCGTCGTCACGCGCGCCCTCGCAGAACGCCGCCATAGCGCCGACCGCGTCGGGATTAATCTCAGTCAATACGGGAAGCACGAGATTGCGGATTTTGTTGCGCGCGTAACCGTTTTCAAGGTTGGTGCTGTCGGTAACGTAGGTAAGTCCCGTTTCCTTAAGATACGCCTCAATCTCGCTTCTCGGGGTGTCAATAAGCGGTCTTATCACGTTGTCGCGGACGGGTAAAATCGAGCCCGCGCCCTTGAGCGCAGTACCGCGCGTCAGATTGAAAATCAGCGTTTCGGCAACGTCGTTCATATTGTGAGCGACGGCAATTTTACCGTTTTCGCCGCAAAGCGAGTTGAAGAACTCATATCTCACGCGCCTGCCGCATTCCTCAAGGCCCTCGCCGCTCTGCTTTGCAAGCGCGGGGATGTCGGCGTGTAAGACCTCACAGTGCACACCGAGCTTTTCGCAAAGCTCTGTACAGAATTCCTCGTCGCGCTTTGCCTCGCCGCCGCGTATGCCGTGGTTGACGTGCGCCGCCGTGACGGTAAGTGAATATTTCTCTCTTAAAGAGCATAAAAGCGATAAAAGGCAGACCGAATCCGCGCCGCCCGAAAGTCCGACGACAACCCTGTCGCCGTGTGAGAGCATAGCGTAGCGTTCAACTGCCGAAATTGCGCTCTCAGGCATCATCTCTGTACTTCTCCAAAGTTGAAAACAGTGTAAATTCGCTTGTCCAGTTAAGGTCAACGTCGCCGATGGAACCGTGTCTGTTCTTGACTACAAGGACCTGAGCCTCATTGTCGTTATTCACCTCGACGGGAACGTTGGCGTCGTTCTTGGCGTCCTTCTCGTAATAATTGGGACGGTAAAGCATCATAACTATATCGGCGTCCTGCTCAATTGAGCCCGATTCACGAAGGTCGGACAGCTGAGGACGGTGCGCCTTACCTCTCTGGTCGGTCGAACGGTTAAGCTGCGAGCATACGATTACGGGAATATGAAGATCCTTCGCCATAAGCTTGAGGTCTCTCGTGATTTCGGAAATCTCCTGAACGCGGTTGCCCTCATATTTTGCGGAGCCTTTCATAAGCTGTAAATAGTCGATGATAACGGCGTCAACGTTTTTCATACGTCTTACTCTCGCCTTCATAAGCGGAACCGTA
>JAEEUJ010000092.1 GCA_016290515.1 Clostridiaceae bacterium | reverse complement strand
CACCTCAGCCTGAGCGTCGATATTCACCTCAGCAACGTTTGTATAGTACAGATTCAGCAGAACGTGAGCGGAAACGGTAATGATTAACGAAAGTGCAAGGGCAATAAGGATTTTATATGTTTTAACATTTTCAAACAGTTTATACTTTGAAATATAAGCTCCGACTATAAACAGTGCTGAAAGCCAAAGATACGAGTATCCGTTTGTGGTGTGAAAATAATCGGTGCCCATAACTGCAGGAATAATGCAATAAAGCGATAAAAGTATAACTATTAAAAATGCGTGCTTTTTTCTTTCCAATTTATTAATTACATAATTGAAGAACGGCATCAGCATAAACATAATTGCATATGCCGTGAAATACCAGTAGTATAAAGGATTAGTGTTGCTGAAAGAAGGAAATACGGCTTGAAGGACATTGTTAAAGCCGAAATTGTTTTTATCTGCAGCCGAAAACAGGGCGAGAAAAACAATACCGTAAAACAAGACGATAAAATACAGTTCAATGATTTTTCTCGGTCTGAATTTAGCTTTATAGCCGACATAACCGCTTGCAAGCGCAAAGCAATTGACAGACGTGTACGCAAAAAGCGTCAGTCCCCATGCAACTACGTAATTTGCCGAAAACTTTTCCGTACTGATTACTACTCCCCCCTGTCCGAGTACGTGGAGTACGCAGACAAGGTACATCGCAAACATTTTGAAAATGTCGATACCGTAATTTCTCTCTTTCATCCGAAACACCTTTAGTATAATCAAATCAAGGGCAGGATTTCTCCTGCCCGATTTTTATTGATGATTAATGCTCAATCCAATCGCGTGAACGCTCAACTGCACGCAGCCAGCCGTGATAATATCTGTTACGGTCGGCAATATCCATCTTCGGCTCAAAGAGCTTGTCAACCTGACGGATCTGGGCAATTTCGTTGGTGTCCTTCCAGAAGCCTACCGCAAGACCTGCGAGATACGCAGCGCCGGCAGCGGTGGTCTCAACCATCATGGGACGGTTAACGGGAGTTCTTATCATATCAGCCTGCATCTGCATCATAATATCGGAAACAGATGCGCCGCCGTCAACACGAAGCTCGAAGAGATTGATGTCGGAATCCTGCTTCATAGCCTCGAGAAGGTCGGTCATCTGATAGCAGATAGCCTCAAGCACACTGCGGCAGATATGAGCACGGTTAACGCCTCTTGTGATGCCGACAATAGTGCCTCTGGCATACATATCCCAGTAGGGAGCGCCGAGTCCCGTAAATGCGGGAACGAAGTAGATGCCGTTTGCGTCCTTAACGCTTTCGGCAAGCTCATCGCAGCGTGAAGCCTTATCAATCATATTAAGGTCATCACGAAGCCACTTGATAACCGAACCTGCATTGAATGCAGAGCCTTCGATTGAATATGTAACCTTGCCGTCAAGTCCCCACGCAACGCCCGTAACGAGGTTATGATGGGATTCAACCCTCTTGTTACCTGTATTCATAAGCAGGAAACAACCTGTGCCATAGGTATTCTTAGCCTGACCTGCGTCAAAGCATCCCTGACCGAACAGAGCCGAAGGCTGGTCGCCGATAGCGCCGGCAATCGGAACGCCCGCAAGCTGTTCAAGTCCCATAACGCCCGAAGCAACCTCGCCGTAAACCATGCTCGAGGGCTTAGCCTCGGGAAGCATCGACATAGGAACGCCGAGCTTTTCGCAGAGGTATTCGTCCCAGCAAAGCTTGTCAACGTCAAAGAGCATAGTTCTTGACGCGTTTGAATAGTCGGTAACGTGTACCTTACCGCCGGTCAAATTCCAGATAAGCCAGGTTTCAACAGTACCGAAGAGCAGGTCGCCCTTTTCCGCCATTTCTCTGGCACCCTCAACATTGTCGAGAATCCAGCGGATTTTCGTTGCTGAGAAATAGGCGTCAACAACAAGTCCCGTGTGCTTTACTATGTACTCGGAAAGCTCCTTGTCAGCCTTGATTTTTTCGCACATTTCGGCAGTTCTTCTGCACTGCCACACGATAGCGTTATATACGGGCTTGCCGGTATTCCTGTCCCAGACAAGCGTTGTTTCACGCTGATTTGTAATACCGATAGCCGCAATTTCCTCTACCGGAATTCCGCTGGTTGCAAGCACCTCTGTCGCAGACTGAAGCTGCGAGAAGAGGATTGACATCGGGCTGTGCTCAACCCAGCCTGCCTGCGGATAAATCTGAGAAAACTCGTGCTGCGCCTTTGCGCAGATTTTGCCGTTCTTGTCGAAAAGAATAGCACGGGAACTTGTAGTTCCCTGATCCAAAGCCATTACGTATTTTTTCAAATATAACAACCCCTTTGTTGTGATTTTTGTTTACCTGCCTATTATAACAAATCATTTCAATAATATCAATACGAAAGTGATTTTTACTTTTCAAACACCTTTAACTTTGATTATAAAAAGGCTTTACAAGCAGTATGTTTTTTTGTAAAATAGTTTTATAAATCTATTGCAAAAGAGGTAATAACCATGCCACTGGTATTAGCGCACAGAGGAGCCAACAAAAGAGCTCCGCAGAACACAATTCCCGCCTTCAGAAAGGCTGTTGAATTCAATGCGGACGGTATCGAAACAGACGTTCATCTTTCAAAGGACGGAAAGATAGTTATCTGCCACAACGACACCATCGACGCCACTTCAAACGGTGCGGGTGCGGTCTGTGATTACACCTGCGAGGAGCTTAAAAAATTCGATTTCGGCTCATATTTCAGCGAGGAATTCAAAGGCGTTACCCTGCCCACGCTTGAGGAATGTCTTGACGTTGTAAAGAATATGACTCTTATCAATATCGAGATTAAGAATCCGCCCGTAAAGAACGACCTTGTAAAGCGTACAATTGAGACGGTTCACGAATACGGAATCAGCGACTCCGTAATCATTTCCTGCTTTAATCCCGAGATTATAAGGGAGTCAAAGGAAATCGATCCCTCTATAAGAACGGGACTTCTTTACGGAGACGACGAGCTCGGAAACGAGATAAGAAGCTTCGGCGTTGAAAAATACTGCGCGCAGCTTAACGCAAACGCTGCGCATCCGCATTTCTCGCTTATCACTGAAGATGAAGTCAAGCGTCTTCACGCATTGAACATGGCGGTTAACGTATGGACTGTCAATGATAAAGAGGTCATTGAAAGACTTACCGCATGGGGCTGCGACTCTCTTATTTCGGACATACCCGACTATGTTCTCGGCGTTCTGAAGAGCGAATAAAGCTTATCATAAAAAAACATGGAGATACGGTGCTTCATACCGTATCTCTTTTTTCGTATAATTCTTCAAAAACAAACAGTAAAAAAGTATGAATTTTCTATTGCATTTAATATAGCTTTATATTATAATATTAATGCCTTAATTGAATCATGTACCGTGTTGGTCCTGTGCGACAGAGCTCTGTGAATCATGTCAGGCGGGGAACCGAGCAGCATTAAGCGGTCAGCCTGTGCGATACAGTCAAGCCTGCACGGTGCATGACTGAATTAAGGTTATTATTATGTCAGGAGGTTAATTATGTATCAGGTACTCTACCGCAAGTGGCGTCCGAAGGTCTTTTCTGACGTTTACGGTCAGGAGCATATTACAAAAACGCTGATGAGTGCCGTCGAGTCGGGCCGTGTTTCACACGCCTATCTGTTCACCGGCTCGAGAGGTACGGGTAAAACCTCCTGCGCTAAAATACTTGCAAAGGCGGTTAACTGCGAGCATCCCGTAAACGGCAATCCCTGCAACGAATGCGCTTCGTGCAGAGGTATTGACGAGGGCAGCGTGGTTGACGTAGTGGAGATTGACGCGGCATCAAACAACGGCGTTGACAATATACGCGATCTTCGTGAAGAAACGAACTACACGCCGTCTCAGGTCAAATACAGAGTATATATAATCGACGAGGTTCATATGCTCTCGACGGGCGCATTCAACGCGCTTCTGAAAACGCTTGAAGAGCCGCCCGAGCACGTAAAGTTCATACTTGCTACGACCGAGGTGCATAAGCTTCCCGCAACGATACTTTCGCGTTGTCAGCGCTTTGATTTCAAACGCATTTCAACCGAGGATATAGTCAGAAGACTCAACTACGTTGCCGAGCAGGAAAAGATTAAGCTCACGCCCGACGGCGCCCTGCTTATAGCAAGAGTTGCCGACGGCGGTATGCGTGACGCGCTCTCGCTTCTCGACCGTTGCGCTTCCTTCGGCGAAGAGATTAACGAGGCGCTCGTTTCGCAGGCGGCGGGAATAGCCGGCAGAGAGCATATTTATTCCATAGTTGACGCAATCAACACACACGACAGCGCAAAGGCGCTTTCTGTACTCAGCGAACTTTACGAAAACTCCTGCGATATGGAAAGGCTTTTTGCGGAGCTTCTGAGCCATCTGCGCAATATGATGATAAGCGTTTCCGTGCCGAATTATAAGGAGCTGATTCTTGCTTCCGACTCGGAAATTGAAAAGATACACGCTCAGGCTAAGGAACTGACGCTTGAAACCGTGCTCTCGTGTATGAATACGGTTAACGACACTATTATCGAACTGAAGCGCGGTGCCGACAAGAGAATCTGCGCCGAGCTTGCGATGATAAAAATGACCACCCCCACGCTTGAAAGCGATAATGCCACGCTTCTTCGCAGGATTTCAGAGCTTGAAAGAGCCGTAAGAAGCGGCGGAATTACAACTGCCGCAATGCCCGTTGTAACACCCGAACCCGTTAAAGCGGCTGAACCCGAGCCTGTGAAGGAGCCCGAACCGACAGTTGAGGAAAAGCCAGCACCGGTAGTTCGGGAAGAACCTGTTGTTAAGGAAACGCAGCCTTTAGTTGAGGATGAAGCTCCCCTGCCCGATTTTGAGCCCGTGAGCGAGCCTTCAAACAGCTTTGCGGATTTATTACCCGATGAGCCCAAAGCCGAAGAACCGCAGGAAGGCGCGTTCAATCAGTGGGCGGAGGTAAAGGAGCTCGTTTCGCAGAGAGATCCGATGATTTCGGGATTTCTCAATAATTCAACTGCTTTTGTCAGCGGAGAAGCGCTTCTTATAAAAGCGTCAAATCCCCTGCTTGCTACGTTCATTTCAAAGAAAGAGCATTGCGAAACCATAGAGCAGGCCGTCCTTGAAACCGTTGGCAAGGCGTACAGAGTTTCGGTTTACAAGCCAAACGGCGAAGACGATAAAAAAAGCGACGCCGGTGATACGGGCGAACAGAAAAGCCCGCTTGAAATGTTTATAGAAAGAGCTAAACAGCTTGATATTAAAATAGGCGAAGATAAAAAGGAGACTGAATAATGAAGGCAAGAATTCCCGGCCAGCCTCAGGGCGGCGGCAATATGATGAAGAGACTGCAGGAAATGCAGGCGAATATGGAAGCCAAGCAGGCTGAGCTTGCCGAGGCTGAATACACTGCTTCTTCGGGCGGCGGAGCGGTTGACGTAACCGTTAACGGCTCGCATGAGGTTGTTTCAATCAAGATTCAGCCCGACGTTGTTGACCCCGAGGACGTTGAAATGCTCGAGGATATGCTTATAGCCGCGCTTAACGAGGCTATGAGAAAGGCCGACGAAACGGCTGAAAGAGAATTAGGTCAGATTACCGGAGGACTTAACATCCCCGGCATGGGCGGTATGTTTTAATGGCTAACAATATTCCTGCGCTCGACAGACTGGTTGACGAGTTCCGCAAGATGCCGTCAATAGGCAGTAAATCCGCCGAGAGACTTGCGTTCTACGTTTTAGGTCTCGACGAAAAGGAAGTTGAGGGACTCACTCAGGCTATCAGCGACGCACACGATAAAATTCATCAGTGCAGTATCTGTAAGAACCTGACCGAGGACGAGGTCTGCCCTATCTGTAAGAACGACAAACGCGAGCACGGTACAATCTGCGTTGTAGAGGACCCGAGAGACGTTATCGCGATTGAGCGCACTCACGAGTACAGAGGGCTTTACCACGTGCTTCACGGCGTTATCTCGCCTATTAACGGTGTAGGTCCCGACGATCTGACAATTAAAGAGTTATTATCGCGATTAAATGACAATACTGTTAATGAGGTCATAATGGCTACAAACCCGACTGTCGAGGGTGAGGCAACGGCAATGTATGTTTCAAGATTGCTCAAACCGCTCGGTGTAAAGGTTTCACGCCTCGCCTACGGAATACCCGTCGGCGCCGACCTTGAATATGCCGACGAGGTTACTCTCTCAAGAGCATTGGAAGGAAGAACTCAGTTATAATGATTACCAATGGCACAGTTGCACAGAACAAAAAAGCCTACCACGATTACTTCGTGCTTGAAGAATACGAGGCGGGCATTGAGTTGTTCGGCACTGAGGTCAAAAGTCTTCGCGAAGGCAGAGTCAATCTGAAGGACTCGTGGTGCAGTATCGACAAGGGCGAAATTTTCGTAAACGGTATGCACATAAGTCCGTATGAGCAGGGCAATATTTTTAATCGCGACCCGATGCGCGTAAAGAGATTGCTCATGCACAAGAAAGAGATTAACCGCCTTTACGGCACAATCAAGCAGCAGGGACTGACGCTCATTCCCCTCTCGGTTTATTTCACCAGAGGCAGAGCAAAAATCAAGGTCGGTCTTTGCAAGGGTAAAAAACTCTATGACAAACGTGAGGTTGCCGCCAAAAAAGAGGCAAACCGAACAATTGACAGAGCAATAAAGGAAAAAATGAAGTAAAACTGATTATCATTTTCAGAATTCACACGGGGACGAAAGGATTTCGACGGGGATTTTGAGCCGTGATAAGCGAGCAGCGGCGAGGAACCGCTATAAACTCCTCAAGTTTAGAAATAAACGACAACACTACAGTTTTACGCGCTGCCTAATTTAAGGTAGCTGTTCCCCGGGGGAGTACTGCGGCCCCTGACGGAGCATCAAGTAGCAGTAAATGTGAACGGATGAGCGTCCCGTATTCCGTCACAGACAACGGGGCTACCGAAGCTTAAAGCCTGCCGTCAGGCGTTTTGCAGAGGGAATTACAATTTAACGGCTACGCTCGTAGAAGGTTACGGTAAGAGGTTTTCGGACGCGGTTTCGACTACCGCCGTCTCCACCAAAGAACCAGAGAGAACAATAGTTCTCTCTGGTTCTTTCTGTAACAATCAGTAAGGCGGTAGTCGAAACCCGGTCCATGTCGAGCGAAGCGAGACGGACTTAAAATGCGAAGGGTTGCGTAGCAACCGAACTTCCGAAGCGTAGCTTCGGCTTCCGCCGTCTCCACCAAAAAGAAACAGATAACTTTTGCTATCTGTTTCTTTTTCGATTTAATAAGTAAGGGTTGCATCCCCTGCTCTATTGACATTATTTATCAATGATATATAATATTTTTATCATAATAAAAGGACTTGAGTATTTGACTTCCTCACTCCCGCAACAAGTAAATAACGCTATACGGCTGTTGAAAGACAACGGCTTTGAAGCGTATTGCGTGGGCGGCTGCGTGCGTGATATGGTGATGAATAAAGAGCCGCACGACTACGATATTACAACCAATGCTGCGCCGGATGAAATGAAGAGGGTTTTTGATGGTTTTCGCGTAATCGAAACGGGAATTAAGCACGGCACGCTTACCGTGATTTCCGACGGTATGCCGCTTGAAATAACCGCTTACCGAGTTGACGGCGAATATCTTGACAACCGCCATCCCGAGACTGTTACCTTCTCACGCGAGCTTAAGGACGACTTGTCAAGACGCGACTTTACGGTCAATACACTCTGCTATAATGAAGACGAGGGAATAATTGACCTGTTCGGCGGTATTGAAGATATTAACAATAAAACGATACGCTGTGTCGGTGAACCTGATAAACGCTTTTCGGAGGACGCACTCAGAATTATCAGGGCGTTACGCTTC
>JAEEUJ010000091.1 GCA_016290515.1 Clostridiaceae bacterium | reverse complement strand
TCGGTTGACGAGCCTGTCGGCACGCCCCGCAAGTCCGTCAAGCACCGTGTATTCCACCGTGCCGGGTGTAAACGGAGCATTGCCGGTGAATATGTGCTTTAAGATTACATAGACAGAATCAATTATTTTTTTGTTCTTTGCCTCCTGCTTTTCGGCAGGGGCAAGTTTTCGCCATGTTTTACCGAGCTTTGCGGCCGTAGACAGCTTAAGCTTCATCGCCCGTTTTGCCAGCATCCGCACCAGTGCTTTGTGCTTTTTAACCTTATCTGTCGGAAGATACCCCTCTGCCAGTTTAATAAAAGCTTCAAAATCGCTTGCCGCAAGCGGAATAAGCTTCTCCCAGATGCCGGGGAAATTAAGATAATAAAGATATTCGTAAGCGGATTTACCGCCCGTGTCAATACCGTTGAGCGTATCGATGCCGATACTCGTTACGCTTACGTCCCCGCTTTCGGCATCAACGCAGATTTTCCTCATCTTACCCGTGGAATTTGCAAGCGCGATAGTGGAAATGTCAACAAACCAGCTTCCGCTTTTGTCGGTGTATTTGCGGATGTTCTGAATATGTGTGTGACCCGTGAAAACAACCCTTACGTTATTGTCGCACATTATTTTCCACAGTTCACGGTAACCGCCGTACATTTCGTTGTCCGCCAGATGGCGGTAAACCTCCCAGGGAGGAAGCACGGGGTGGTGTGTGGCAAGCAGAACGTAATCTCCGCTTTTCTTAGCTTCTTCGATTTCGTTTTTCAGCCATTCCACGCCGTCCTCAAACAGACCGCAGTAACCGCCGCCGTCGCCGTTGTCAACGATTGCAATCAGCCGCACTCCGTCGCCGAGCTTAACCGTGTACGATCCGCTTTTACGGTGTACGCTGAGAGCCTGCTTCGGGCCGTAATCGTAATAGAAATCGAAAAGACCGCCCCTGTTCATTGACTCAATCGGCTCGGTGCCCGTTTCGGTATAGCGGCAGGACTGGAACCAGTTATTGTCCTCGCCGCCGCCGCTGTAGTCGTGAGTGGCATATATTACATATACTTTTTTGCCCGCCGCCGTAAGCCTTTCAAGTCTCTCCCTGAATTCGTAATGGGAATTCATATCGCAGTTGTTGACGTTGTCGCCCGTGAAAAGCACGGTATCGGTTTGCTTATCGGCAATAACCTTGTCGATAAACGTGTCAAGTATTTCGGGCGTGGCTTTCAGCACTATCTGGTCGCTGCGCTCACGGAACGTAAAAGGATTGCCTTCCACCCAGTTTTTCTTCGACACGTAATGGGAGTCGGTTAGCAGATAAAACGATGTTTTATTCATAAGCGTTACCGCCTTTTGTTTTAAGAATCATCTTATTTCTGTTTGACTGAAATTTTATTCAGGCCCTTTTTAAGCTGATATTCCTTGCCGAAGATAACAGCAGTTGCCTTTGAGCCCTTGGGTACGGTGAATTCGAAATCCCAGCCGCCTTTGGTCTTTTTGTAATACGAAACCGCCTCGCCGCAGACGGTGTCCAGCGACGCCTTAACCCACGGTATTCTCCTGTCGGGAGCGGGGGCAAAAATTATCTTCTTATAGCCTGCGTTCTCCTCATCGGGACGGATACCTGCAAGGTGTCTGTACATCCAGGCAAGCACACAGCCGTAGGCATAATGGTTAAAGGAGTTCATACCCGCGTTTGCAAAGCGTCCGTCGGGGAATATACCGTTCCAGCGCTCCCAGACCGTAGTAGCTCCCTTGGTAACGGGATAAAGCCACGATGGGTACTCGGTTCTTAAAAGCAGGTCAACCGCAAGCTTATCCTCGCCCGCTTCGCTGAGTGCATCCAGCAGGTAGGTCGTACCCGTAAAGCCCGTCGTTATACGCCCGTGCTTTTTAACGTTTTTCGCCAACTGCGCCTTTGTAACCTCGGGCTTGTCGGTAAGGCCGAAAATTATTGCAAGCACTGCGGCAGTCTGAGTTTCCTGCTTCATTTTGCCGTTTTTCATATATTCGCTTCTGAAGAAATCGACCGTACCCTTGAGAATACCCTCGTAATCTCTGTCGTCCTTATAGCCGAGAATACGGTTAACCCTCATCAGTGTTTTAATGCCGTTTGCGAGGAACGCCGTAGAGATAAGTCCGTTGTCTGTCTCACCGGAAGCCTCCTCCTTGTCAAGATCCTCAAGGCTCAGCCAGTCGCCATAGCCGCCCGTTGTCCACGGGTGCTTCATTTCACCGCCGCCGTTTCTGATGCCCTCGTTTATCATATAGTCAACCCATTTTTTCATCAGGTTATAGTGACGTCTGAGTATTTCCTTATCGCCGTAGGCTACGTACATTTCCCACGGAGCGATTACCGCAACGTCCTCCCAGACGGGTGAATTATAACCGTCTGCGCCTCTCCAGTAAACGTTGATATACGGGCATACGTGCGGCAGCGAGCCGTCGGCAAGTTGGTCGGCTTCAAGGTCGTTAAGCCACTTGTCAAAGAAATCCTTTACATCGAAATTGATTGCCGCCGTACGGCAGAAAACAGCCGCGTCTCCCGTCCAGCCGAGTCTTTCGTCACGCTGAGGGCAGTCGGTGGGAACGTCGAGGAAATTACCCTTCTGACCCCATACGACGTTCTGAGCGAATTTGGTAAGCAGCTCGTTGGAACAGCTGAAATAGCCCGTCCTCTTCATTTCGGAGTGAACGACTATCGCCGTAAAGTCCTCGGGCTTAATATCATCAAGTCCGATTACCTGAATGTACCTGAAGCCGTAGAAGGTGTACGACGGCTTTACGGTAAAGGGCTTGCCGTCGGAAATAACGGTATATGTAGCCTTGGCGCTTCGCAAATTCTCGGTGTAAACGTTGCCGTCCTTGTCGAGAACCTCAAAGTGCTTTATTATAATTTTTCTGTTCTTCGGTGCCTTTGCGGAAAACTCAACGTAACCCGTAACCTCCTGACCGAAGTCGATAACCTTCTCGCCCTTGGGAGTTACGATAAGCTGTGCGCCACTGAAGCGCTCCTGCTCACGAATCGGCACGCCCTCGAAGGGAATCAGCTGCTTTCTCGTATAGGCAACCTCAACTGCCTTTGTCTTTGGTGTTTTCTTAATGCGAAGGTCAACGGTTTCGCCGTCGTAGATGTTGTTGAAAACTATATTGCTCGGTGCTGTTTTCCAACTCGAGTCCGTCGGGAATTCATCGGTGTCGCCATCCTCGTAAACAACCTCGAGCGAGCACATCAGCGCCGCTTCGTCGTGCTTAAGCTTATCGGTTCCCCAGGCGTCGATGTTGTGGAAGAACCAGCCCTTGCCTACTCCGATTTTAAGCTGATTTTTGCCGACCTTAAGCATATCGGTAACGTCATACGAAATGTATCTCAGTCTTTTTACGTATGCGGTCCAGCCGGGCATCAGCACGTCCTCGCTGACACGCTGAGAGTTGATAAACGCCTCAAATACGCCGTGAGCGGTGATATGAAGCCAGGCCTTCTTCACCTTTTTTTCTATCTCAACACTCTTGTAAAAGTCTGTTGCATTGTCGCCGTTATAGCTTTTCGGCTTAATCCATATTGCCCTTAAGAAGCTTATCATATCTTTCTCCTTTTATATCAGTATTTAATATCAAGTATCATGCTGAGTATATGCTTCGCACAGCGCTGAAGCTCGCCGAGGGTGATACCGTCCTTGCTGTTGTAGGATTCGACGATTGACTTGTCGATGTTGTCTCTGTCCTGCCACTGCGCGCCGGGCATATACAAATCAATGCCGCCGCGGATTCTGTATGCGTTGTTCCAGATGTTTTCAAAGTCGGGACTCTCGTAATACTGTATAAACCAGTCGGTCATAACGCTGCCCTTATAGCCCCACTCGCCTCTGAGAATAACGGTAACAAGGTCATAATTGTAATGTCCCCATACGCCGTTTATAAGATTGTACGAGGTCATGAGATTTTTGGGAGCACTTTCCTTAACGGCGATTTCAAAGCCCTTGAGGTAAATCTCGCGAAGCGCCCTTTCCGAAAGACGCGAATCGTTTCTCGTACGGCTGTATTCCTGATTGTTGCAGGCGAAATGCTTGACGCAGGCGGAACCTCCCAGACTCTGAGAGCCTCTGACCGCCGCTGCCGCCATTCTGCCGCTGATTAACGGGTCCTCCGAGTAATACTCAAAGTTTCTGCCGCAAATCGGGTTGCGGTGAATATTCAGCGCGGGGGCAAGGAATACGTCAGCAAGTCTTTCCTTAAGCTCCTCAGCGACCGCACAGTGCAGTTCCTCAACAAGCTGTTCGTTATAAGTGCAGGCGAGAAGCGTAGCCGAAGGAATCAGTGACGAATCGTAATCGAGTGTAACTCCGGCGGGTCCGTCGCAGGTTATGGTAAGCGGAACGCCCTTGGCGATAAGCTCCTTTGTAACTCCGCCGAAACCGCCTGCGCCGCCGTAGGGCTTCAGATTCTCCTCGGTGTGATAATCGCCCCTTGTCAGCAGGTCAAGCTCGTCAACGGTAAGCTGAGCGACAAACTCGTCGAGAGTGTTTTTGCCGTCCTTGACGTCCTTAAGCTTGATTCCCTTATCGCCCGTGAAGGGGACTGCTTCGGGAAGATTGTCAAGTATTCTCTGACGAAGCGAATACTGACGGGTTGTAACGGGTCTCGTTGCCATAACTCTTTCGCCGTCTTTCTCTTCGGCACAGATGACGTCGAAGTCCTGCTGCGGTGCGCCCGCCTGAGTGAGCTGAACAAAAAGCTCCGTCTTTTCCTGATAATATGTAAATGCCTTTTCTGTATCTCTTACGTTTTTACCGACGTAGAAATTATACTCGCCCTGCTCGGTTACATAGGCGAAGGGATAACCCGTAACGCCGCTGTCGTCGTATGACGTGAGCTGATAATCGGAAACAAAAAGATTAAGCGTTTCGCTCTCGCCCGGCGCAAGCTCCTTCGTCTTGCCGAAGGCTACGAGCGACCTCGACGGATTGCCGAGCTTTCCGCAGGGCTTTTCGAGATAGACCTGTGCTGTTTCCTTTGCAGGGAAGCTGCCGACGTTTTTAACCGTTACCGAAACGTCAAAGCCGCCTTCGGCACTTGCAGCCGAAATGTCGGAATACTCAAATTCGGTATAGGTAAGACCGTAGCCGAAGGGGTAGGCAACCTTGTCCTTTGCAAAGGTTTCAAAATATCTGTAGCCTACGTAAATATCCTCTTTATAGTAATTGAAATTCCTGCCGCCGAAGTTTGCGCTCGACGGATAGTCGGGATAAGAGTGTGCAATCGTGTCAACGAGCTTGCCCGAGGGACTTACCTTGCCGCTGAGCATATCGCAGACTGCATCGCCCGGCTGATTGCCGCCGAGCCAGACGTACATTATTGCGCCGATTTTGTCGCCGAGCTTTTCAAACTCGCTCATATCCATTATCGCACAGCAGTTGATGATGACTGCGACCTTATCGAAAGCGCCGCAAACCGTATGAAGCAGTTCAATTTCCTTATCGGAAAGGTAATAAGTACCCTTTTCGACCTTTGCTTCATTCTCCTCGCCGTAATGCCTGCCTATCGTGATTACGGCTGCGTCGCTCATCTCAGACGCTTTTTTTGCCGTTTCGGGAGTAACCGTCATTTCCTCTATACAGAAATAATCGTTTATATCATCAATCGGGTTTTCTCTGTTGTATTTTTCGTAAATTGAAGCGAGCTCCTCATTAAGCTCAAGGTCAGCGCACTCTCTCAAAGCAACTGTAAGATTTCTGTCGTCCTTACTTCTTACCGAGCCGCCTGAACCTGTACCTCTGAAAAACCAGATATCGTTAACTCTTGAAAACAGCGAAAGCTTCGTTCCCTTATCAAAAGGAAGCAGGCCGTCATTTTTCAGAAGCACCGCGCCTTCGCAGGCACTCTGTCTTATGAGCTTGTTGATGTCGTATTTCTTATCCATAACCCTTTTCCTTTTACTGTATCATTTCAGTTGTAATTTCATTTGTCATATACGTAAACGTGATTTTTACTACCGTATTGTCCTCGGGGATGACGAGCTTTGCCTTGCCGCCCGTACCGCTGAAGGCAAAAGGCTCGGCAGGACTTACACACGCCGACAGTGTACCCCAGGTGGATACGGCAAAATCGTATTCGCCCTTATACGGCATTATGAAGCTGAGCGAATATTTGCCGTCACCGATATAGTACATCCTTGTAATTTCACTGTTGGAGTCGTTTGCGACTGCGCCGACATACGGCTGAAAGCTGCCGTAAAGCACAACCTTTTCGGGAAGTCTGACGCCCGTTTCGGGGTCGTCAATGTCTTTTCCGCCGAAGTCGAGTATATCGGAAGGGTTGGCGTATTTCCTGTATTTTTCGTAACCCTCCGATAAAAGCCGCTTAACCGTTTCCTCCTGCGAGTAGCCGTTTTCGCAGGACGGCGAACGGGTGTTGAACTGATAGTAGGGATAAGTACCGACTACCTCACCGCTGCCGAGCGGTCTGCGCACGGGAAAAGCAAAATATGCGTCGGGGTTATTTATTGCAGTCCACTTAAACGTATATTCAAGGAATTTGTTTCTCTCATCTTCGGGCTGGTGCGCAAACCATGATATCTGGTCGCCGCCCCACCACTGGGACCACGCGCGTTCCTCGTAGCTGAGGTTTTCCTGAGCCCAGACATCTCTGCCGCCCCAGTTGTCGTATTCATACAGGAAGGGGAGAGCCTTTTCATAAACGCCCTCGGGTGAAATTCCGCCGCCCGATTTGCCCTCACGCACAAGGACGAGCTTTTCGCCGTCTCTGTCGAGTAGCGGAAAGCGCGTCAGCGGCATGGCGTTGTAATCAAGAAGGCTTTTGCCGTTTACGACGAGCGAATGCGAATGAGCGTCGAATATGACCTTGTGCCGCCTTGCATTTTTACTGCCGTATTCGCGGAGCATTTCAATAACCCTGCCGATTGCCGTGTAAGCGCGGTCGCGGAAGGTGTACAGATGAATCTGCCCCATGTGAAAAGCTTCGAAGCCGCAGTCGATATATCTTACACCTCTGTAGTAAAACCACAGCTGAGTTTCAAGGCTTGAAATGTCGGGCATACCGCTGTCTTTCTTTTCGGAAGAACCGAAAACGCAACGGTCGAAATCGAAGCATCTGTCCTCAAACGGAAGATTGAACGCGTCGAAAACAAACCGCGGTATTTTTACGCTTTCCGTATCCTCGCGGTAAATCGCTTCAAAAATGCACGCCTGAAGAATTATCTCGGGATCGGCGGCGTGTACCTTTTCGGCAAGAATACGCGTTTTCTCAAAATGCTCCTCCTCGGGCATTTCGCCCTTCCAGATTCCCGACGCTCTGCCGAGAAACTTTACGCCCGTGTTTACTATCGCACGGATGTCGTCGTCGAGTGTGTTGCTCAGATACAGCCACTGTGCGGTGGAAGCATGTGAAAGATAGTATTCAAGCACCGCTCTGGGCATAGTCGTATCAAAATAACCTTTGTTCATATAAACCTCATTTTATGTATTAAAAAAGAAAAATGCCGCAAATCAGCGACTCGGCTTTTTAACCGAGCTGATTTGCAGCAGATTGAATATAATAATCCGGTGCAACCGACCGTTTTCCCCTTTTTTCATACATCAAGTGCCCCATATTGCTTATATATAGATTTATTATATATTACATTTTAGTGAAAATCAACAATAGAATAAGGAAAGAGCCCGATTTTTTCGGGCTCTTTTGCGTGGTAATATATTTGCTTTTATTCGGCCGTAAAAGTCAGCTCAATCGGCTCGGAATAAAGATGATATGCACTTTCGGCACGGACCTTCAGGGTGTAGGTCTTGCCCGATTCAAGCGTGTCGTTTCCGATTCTGAAATCAGCGGTGCTGTCGCCGTCTATTACGTAGTAGTCGTCGATAAAGTTCTTTGAGAAAATCTTCTTG
>JAEEUJ010000090.1 GCA_016290515.1 Clostridiaceae bacterium | reverse complement strand
CCACGGTCTACTATATCGCAGCCGACCTTGCAAAGGACGGAACGCTCGATGCATTCGACTACTTCTATGTTGACGGTATTATGACCGGCGGCAGAGAGTTTAACCAGAAATCCGAGCTTTATAAATAAGCAATAGGATATATTCACCACAGCGGCGGAGGGCAACAGCCCTCCGCCGTTTTTTGCTTACATTGTCCATTAGTTAACAGTCTATAAACAGCGCAAAAAAATGTTGAATTCAGTCATATTATATGGTAAAATTATTATTCCATAATTATAATGGGTTATAATTACTTAAAATAAAAGTACTCAAAGGAGTTTTTATAAATGCCAGTTTATTACGACGAATTTTCGCTTCCCATGGTTGCGCTTCGCGGTCTCGTGGTTTTCCCCGAGGCTGTGGTGCAGTTTGACGTTGCGCGCAAAAAGAGTATCGCCGCCATCAAGGAAGCGCTTGTTGCCAAGAAGGACGTTTTCCTCGTAACCCAGAAGGAGCCCATGCTCGACGAAATCGGCATACGCGACCTTTTCACCACGGGTACGGTCTGCGAGGTCAAGCAGATACTGCGCTCGCCCAACGGCGACTCGTACAGGGTTGTGGTCGAGGGTAAGTACAGAGCAAATCTCTGCTATATAGCCAAGGAAAGTCCGTTCCTCGTTGCTTCGGTTATGAGAACGGTTGAGCGCCGCACACCCGTTGAGGAGACTGAGAAGGCGAAGGCGCTCATAAGACATACGAAGCGTCTTTTTGACGAATATCACGAGTACGCTCCGCCCTTCCCGCCCGATATTATGCTCGGCGCGGGCTCGATTAAGGACGAGGGCAAGCTTGCGGACTTTATCGCGTCTAATATTCCCATCGAGTTTACCGACAAGCAGGCTGTGCTTGACGAGAGCAACACACACCGCAGACTTGAGGTGCTGTGCGAAATCCTGAACAATGAAATCAAGCTTCTCAAGCTTCAGGCTGAAATCGACGATAAGGTTCAGCAGAATATGGACGACAATCAGCGCGACTACTATCTGCGCGAGCAGATGAAGGTCATCTCGACCGAGCTCAACGGCGACGATTCACCCGAAACTCAGGCGCAGAAATACCGCGAAAGAATACTCAAAATCGGCTTTGCAAAAGAAGACGAGGAAAAGCTTCTGACCGAGTGCGACAGACTTGTCCGCCTTCAGCCGTCAAGTCCCGAGGCTGCGGTTTCCCAGAGCTATCTTGACGAGGTGCTTGCGCTTCCGTGGAACACTTATACAAAGGACAATCTCGACATTGAAAAGGCGAGAAAGATACTTGAAAAGGACCATTACGGTCTTGACGAGGTCAAGCAGAGAATTCTTGAACTGCTTGCCGTACGCAAATTGAATCCCGACATCAAGGGCCAGATTATCTGCCTTGCGGGACCTCCCGGCGTGGGCAAGACCTCGGTTGCAAAATCGCTTGCAAGGGCGATGAACAGAAAATACGCGCGTATTTCTCTGGGCGGTGTTCGCGACGAGGCTGAAATCAGAGGCCACCGCAAAACCTACATAGGAGCGATGCCCGGCAATATCATTGATGCGCTCAAGCGTACCAAGACTTCAAATCCGCTCATACTTCTTGACGAGATTGACAAGCTCTCGTCGGACTACAAGGGCGACCCGTCGTCAGCGCTGCTCGAAGCGCTCGATCCCGAGCAGAACAGCGCGTTCCGCGACCACTATATCGACATACCCTACGATTTGTCGAAGGTGCTTTTCATCACGACTGCGAACGATTTATCAACCGTTCCCGCGCCGCTTAAGGACAGAATGGAGATAATCGAGCTTTACAGCTACACCTTCAACGAAAAGTTCAATATCGCAAAGAAATATCTTATACCCAAGCTTCTTAAGCAGTATTCCTTAAAGGCAAGTCAGCTCAAATTAAGGGACGACGCAATTAAGCTCATTATCGAGGGTTACACGCGCGAAGCGGGCGTACGCCGCTGCGAACAGCTCATTTCAAAGGTAATGAGAAAGCAGGCGGTTAAGTTTGCCGAAGGCTTTGAGGGTAAAATCACCGTAAAGGCAAGCGACCTTGAAGAACTTCTCGGTCCGAGAAAGTTTAAGGACGACGCTCTTCTCAAAGAGGACAGGGTAGGCGTTGTAAACGGACTTGCCTGGACTTCGGTTGGCGGCGAAATGCTTCAGATTGAGGCGCTCGCCACAGAGGGTACGGGTAAGCTTGAGCTTACGGGCTCGTTAGGCGACGTTATGAAGGAGTCGGCAAAGGCGGCTTACAGTTACATAAGAAGCATTACCGACAAATACTCAATTCCCGCCGATTTCTATAAGACCAAGGACGTGCATCTGCACTTCCCCGAGGGCGCCGTACCCAAGGACGGACCGTCCGCGGGCATAGGCATCACGACGGCTCTCGTTTCGGCTCTTTCGGGCAACAGCGTGCGCGCCGATATCGCCATGACGGGCGAGGTTACCCTGACGGGCAGAGTGCTCGCAATAGGCGGACTTAAGGAAAAGAGCATGGCGGCGTATAAGTCGGGAATCAAAACCGTTATCATTCCCGAGGACAATATGCCCGATATAAAGGAATTTGACGACGAGGTTAAGGCTGCTCTGCGCTTCGTACCCGTCACCGAGGTTTCCGAGGTGCTTGATATGGCTATCAACAAGCCCGAAAAGCCGCATAAGGAAAAGAAAATACCGCTGACGGACAAGGCTTCAAACCAGTCGGCGACATTAAGGAGCTAATATGGATTTTTCTAAGGCACAGTTTGAAAAGGCGTACGGCACGCTCTCGCAGCTGCCACCCTGCAGGGAACCCGAGATAGTTTTCTCGGGCCGCTCAAACGTGGGCAAATCTTCGCTTATCAATAAGGTTTTTAACCGTAAGAATTTAGCCAGAGTAAGCTCTGTGCCGGGAAAAACCGTTACGATTAATTTCTATTCCGCAGGCGGCGGCGTCAAGATAGTCGACCTTCCCGGCTACGGCTACGCCAAGGTTGCCAAGACCGAGAAGCAGCGCTGGGCGTCAATGATGGAGGGTTATTTCAAGTCGGGCAGGGACATAAGACTTGTCGTTCAGCTTGTCGATATGCGGCATCCGCCGACGGCAGACGACCTGACGATGATAGAATTTCTTGAATACAACAAATACCCGTTTATCGTTGCGCTTACCAAGAGCGACAAGCTCAACAAAACAGAGTATAAAAACCGCCTTGAAAGCATAAAAACCGAGCTTTCGGGCGTACCGGAAAACAGAATTATTCCCTTTTCCGCAATTAACGGCGAGGGTGCCGAAACTATAAGAAACTATATTATCAAATGCGCGGAGGAAAACAATGTTAACTAAAACACCGTTTACCACTAAAGAAAAGCTTGAAGAAATTGCAAGCGTCTATCCCACGCCTTTTCATCTTTACGACGAGGCAGGCATCCGCAAAAACTGTGAAAATCTCTACAAGGCATTTTCGTGGAACAAGGGCTTCCGCGAGTATTTTGCCGTAAAGGCAACGCCCAATCCGTTTCTTATGAATATACTTCAGGAATACGGCTGCGGCTGCGACTGCTCGTCAATGACCGAGCTTATGCTCTCGAAGGCAACGGGTGCGTGCGGCGACGCGATTATGTTCTCGTCAAACGACACTCCGCCCGAGGAATTCAAGTTTGCCAACGAGCTCGGGGCGATTATCAATCTCGACGATTTTACGCATATCGAGGTGCTTGAAAAGACACTCGGCAAGTTGCCCGAAAAGCTCTGCTGCCGTTACAATCCCGGCGGAGTTTTCAAGATTTCCAATGCTATTATGGACAATCCGGGAGACGCCAAGTACGGTATGACCACCGAGCAGCTCTTTGACGCGTTCGCAATATTAAAGGAAAAGGGCGTCAAGGAATTCGGCATACATTCCTTCCTTGCGAGCAACACTATAACAAACGCATACTACCCCACGCTTGCAAGAACACTCTTTGAGGTTGCGGTTGAGCTTAAGGACAAGCTCGGCGTAAAGATTTCGTTTATCAATCTTTCGGGCGGTATCGGAATTCCGTACAGACCCGACCAGCAGCCCAACGATATCTTTGAAATTGCAAACGGCGTTAAGCGCGAATACGACGCGATACTCGGCGCCAACGGTATGGGCGACGTTGCCATTTACACGGAGCTGGGCAGATATATGCTCGCTCCCTACGGCGCGCTTGTAACGAGGGCTATCAACTGCAAGCACACCCACAAGGAATATATCGGCGTTGACGCCTGCGCGGTTAATCTTATGCGCCCTGCGATGTACGGCGCATATCACCACATTACCGTTATGGGCAAGGAAAACGAAGAATGCGACCATCTTTACGACGTAACGGGCTCGCTGTGCGAAAACAATGACAAATTCGCCATTGACCGCTGGCTTCCCGAAATCGATATGGGCGACCTGCTCTTCATTCACGACACGGGAGCACACGGCTTCTCAATGGGTTACAACTACAACGGCAAGCTCAAATCAGCCGAAATACTCTTAAAGACCGACGGCTCGTTTGAGCTTATCAGACGCGCGGAAACGCCCGAGGATTATTTCTCAACCTTCGACTGTTTCCCGATTTACAAAAAGATTTTTGAATAATTAACTATGTCTTTCGTCCATCTACATCTGCATACTCAGTACAGCCTGCTCGACGGCGCATGTCGCTTCGGGCAGCTCTTTGATGCGGCAAAAAGGGATGGACAGACCGCCGTTGCAATTACCGACCACGGCAATATGTTCGGCGTTATAGACTTCTATAAGGAAGCCAAAAAGCAGGGTATCAAGCCGATTATCGGCTGCGAGGTTTACGTTGCGAAGCGTTCGCGCCTTGACAAGGTTCACAATGTTGACTCTGAGCGTTATCATCTTATACTTCTGTGCAAGAACGAAACGGGTTACAAAAACCTGATTAAAATCGTGTCCGAAAGCTGGAAATCGGGCTTTTACGTAAAGCCGAGAGTCGATAAGGAACTGCTCGAAAAATACCACGAGGGACTTATCGCGCTTTCCGCCTGCCTTGCGGGTGAAATTGCGAGAAACCTCACGGCACACGACTACGAAAATGCCAAGAAAACCGCGCTGTGGTACAACTCTGTTTTCGGTGCGGGCAACTACTACCTTGAAATGCAGAATCACGGTCTGCCCGAGCAGCTTGAAATACTGCCGCAGCTCAAAAGACTGTCGGACGAGACGGGCATACCGCTCGTTGCCACGAACGATGTTCATTACGTCAACAATGTGGATTCCAAGACGCAGAGGGTGCTTATCTGCATCCAGACGAACCACACCATCGACGAGGATACGGGGCTCGAATTCGGTTCAGACAATTATTATCTAAAGAGCCAGGACGAGATGGCAGAGCTGTTTTCGGCTTATCCCGAAGCGGTTGAAAACACCGCGAAAATTGCCGAAAAATGTAATCTTGAATTTGAATTCGGCAAGACCAAGCTGCCGCATTTCGACGTGCCCGGCGGCGAGGACCATTTTGAATACTTTAAGCGTCTTTGCTACGAAGGACTTGAAAGGAATTACGGCAAAAACTGCGATAAAAAATATACCGACAGACTTGACTATGAGCTGTCGGTCATAAAGCAGATGGGCTACGTTGACTACTTTTTAATCGTTGCCGACTTTATTAATTATGCCAAGTCAAAGGGCATACCCGTCGGACCGGGCAGAGGCTCGGGCGCGGGCAGTATAGCCGCGTACTGTATGGGAATTACGGGCATAGACCCGATGAAATACAACCTCATTTTCGAGCGTTTCCTCAATCCCGAGAGGGTAAGTATGCCCGATATCGACGTTGACTTCTGCTACGTCAGACGGCAGGAGGTAATCGACTACGTTATCTCAAAATACGGCGACGATCACGTGGCGCAGATTGTAACCTTCGGTACCATGAAGGCGCGCGCCGCCATACGCGACGTCGGCAGGGTACTCGGACTTCCTTATGCGACGGTTGACGCGGTTGCCAAGCAGATACCGCGCGAACTTGATATGACGATTGAAAAGGCGCTTAAAAAGAATTCCGACCTGCGCCTTATGTATGACAGCGACAGTCAGGTAAAAGAACTCATTGACCTTTCAAAGGCGGTCGAAGGCATGCCGAGACACGCTTCAACCCACGCGGCGGGCGTTGTTATAACCGACAGGCCCGTTGACGAGTACGTGCCGCTGGCGCGAAACGACGAGTCGATGGTAACTCAGTTTACCATGACCACCATAGAGGAGCTCGGACTTCTCAAAATGGACTTCCTCGGACTTCGTACGTTAACGGTTATCGACGACGCGTCTAAAATGATAAGGGAGAAAAATCCGCGCTTTGATATCAACAAGATACCGCTTGACGATAAAGCAACCTTTGATTTGTTCAAGGCGGGGCAGACCTACGGCGTGTTCCAGTGCGAATCCGCGGGACTTCGCAGGGTGCTTGTACGGCTCAAGCCCGAGAGCCTTGAAGACATTATAGCGGTTATCTCGCTTTACCGTCCGGGTCCGATGGACTCGATTGACACCTATATCGAGAACCGCCATCACCCCGATAAAATCAGATACAAGGCACCGCTCTTAAAACCCATACTCGACGTTACAAACGGCTGTATGGTCTATCAGGAGCAGGTAATGCAGATATTCCGCTCGCTTGCGGGCTATTCCTTCGGCAGAGCCGATATTGTACGCCGCGCCATGTCAAAGAAAAAGCACGACGTGATGGAAAAGGAGCGCGCGACGTTCATTGAGGGCTGTGCGAAAAACGGCATAGGTGCAGCCGCCGCCGAAAGCGTGTTTGACGATATGACGAGCTTTGCTTCGTACGCGTTCAACAAATCGCATTCAGCCGCTTATGCGCTCGTCGCCTATCAGACGGCGTATCTCAAATGCCATTATCCCGCGGAATTTATGGCGGCGCTTTTAACGAGCGTTATCGACGACCAGCAGAACAAGGTCGCCGTCTATATCAACGAGTGCAAGGCGCTCGGCGTTAAGGTACTCAAGCCCGACATCAACCGCTCCGTGGCTCAGTTTACAACCGAGGACGGCAGCATACGCTTCGGTCTGCTGGCGGTCAAAAATCTCGGCGTAGGCTTTATCGAGAGCATTTACCGCGAACGCTGTCTTAACGGAAAATTCGTTTCGTTCTACGACTTTGTAAAGCGTACTCAGTCGCGTGATTTCAACCGCCGCGCCGTTGAGAGCTTAATCCGTTGCGGCGCGCTTGATAGCTTGGGGCTTAACCGCCGCGAAATGATGATGAATCTTCCCTATATTATCGAGCATCTTGAGAACGCGAAACGCAGAAACGTTGACGGTCAGCTCGGTATGTTCGACTTAGGCGTGACGAGTGAAAGCCTGCCCGAAACGATACACGTTGACGAGTTTTCGCGTGCGGAATTGCTCGCCCTTGAAAAGGAGACTACGGGACTGTATATATCGGGACACCCGATGGAGCAGTACGCCGAAGTTTCGAAAAAACTCGGCTGTGCGGCGATAATCGATCTTAACGAGGCTTCGTCGGACGAAGCGGGTTATTACCGCGACGGTATGCAGATAAAGCTTCTGGGCATTATCACATCCGTCAGAAAGAAGATTACGAAATCCAACGCGGCTATGGCGTTTGTGAAGGTTGAAGACGTTACCGACGACATTGAGGCCATCGTTTTCCCGAAGAGTTACGAGAATCTTAAAGCTCTGCTCGAAGTCGGAAACGCGGTGCTCGTTACGGGCAGACTGTCCTTAAAGGAGGACGAGGACGCCAAAATAGTTGTTGACTCCGTTTCACCCGCTCCGAAGCCTTCAAATAAGAAAAAGGAAGGACTTTTCCTGCGCTTTGAGAGCGAGAATTCGGCAGTCACCTTCAAGTGTAACGAAATGCTTCGCAACGCTTCGGGAGAGCTTCCCGTTTACTTCTATTACAACGACACGGGCAAGTACCGCGACACTGGCTACACGGCGACGCCCGACGATATTCTTATCTCCAAGCTTCGCGCGATAGCGGGCACGGATAAT
>JAEEUJ010000089.1 GCA_016290515.1 Clostridiaceae bacterium | reverse complement strand
TTGCATATTTTTCTAACTGTAAAAAGAAATCTTTCCAGTCGTAACACTCGGAGAATATATTGCTGTAACGCTTCGCAAAAATGCTCGGTGCTAATGATGAGTCAATATTCTTAAAAGAAAAATACAAACTGCCGGGATTACGTATGCAGTATAGCAGAGCGGCATTGGTTTTTCCTATGCCGTATTCCCCTGTAAGCAACATCGGTATTCTCTCATTATCATCACGATGCTCTTTACATTCGTCAAATATTCTTACGTTTATATCAAAGATATTTTTCATATTTCCTCCGTCATATCACGATATGATTTTCACCTAAATTATATCAAAATCTGTCAAACTAATCAATATTTTGTAAAAATTAAATAATCTCCAAAACCGTTGATATCATTGAAGATTTTATGCTTTCAAAATATTTTTTGAAAAAAATTTTTCAAGAAACCTTAATAAATAGCCAAAATAAATACTTAATGTATGAAAGGAGATGATAACAGAATAATTTAACCGACAACTGAATAACCGTTGCAGACTAAAAAGTCAAGCGAGCGACACGGACGAAAGCGCCATAACGGAGAACATCCTGAGCGATAAATTTCGGTCCGGTTACCGAGAGGAATTGCCATGACCTTGATGAGTATTACTGTCAGCGGAAGCAATCTTTTAATCTTGAGAAAGGAGAAACTATGTACAAAAATGTTGATTTCAACGGCAACTATTTCCTCCTGCCGAACAACATATTCAAGGAGAAAATGAAGCCAAGAGAGTTCATCGTTTACAGTTATCTTAAACGCTGTGCCGATCAGAAATATCAGTGCTTTCCCTCAAGAAAGAACATATCCGAGAACTGCTGTATATCATTACCGACAGTAGATATCGCTCTGAAAAATCTTGAGAACAGCGGATATATTATGATCACTCACCGCCGTGACTGCAGTAACGGTAATATGCTCTCGCACCTGTACACTGTACAGAAAATCTGACAACCTCCCGTAAAGAAATCTGGCACAAACAATCATAAAAGCCTTCCGCAGTTTTACGCCGTTTCACATTAAGACAGCAAACTGACCGCCAAGAACCTGAAAACGCCTTTTAACCGCCTTAAAACCGCCTGTGCGGCAAAGCACGAAGCCTCCGGAGATTTACATTCATTTCACCTCTTCCGGTAATAACTCTCTTTAAGAGAGTCCAAGCATCGCCTGTAGGCGTCTTGTTTCGGACAAGCCGAAAGAACGGGCAGAAGCCCGAACCCACTTCAATAACGGATAAGGATGTGATAACTATGCCAAAGGAAACAAAAAGCGAAAGATTTACCATTCACTTTACTCCCTCGGATAAACAGACAATCACCTCAAAAGCAAGGCAGTACGGTATGAGTATGTCATCGTATCTTACTGCTTGCGCATTGGATAAGGACATAACTGTTATCGGTGACAAGGATTCGTTTGACGAATTAGTCAGACAGGTAAAAATCATCGGCAACAACATAAATCAGCTTCGTATGTTAGCGCAGTTCGGAAAGATAAGCGTCATAGGTCTTGATGAATTTACCGACGAGCTGTCCGAAATTAATTCTCAGCTCGCAAAAATCATTAAGAGGTCAGGCAAATGGCAACGATAAGTTTTATCAGACGAAAGGACAGCGGAAATATCGGTTCGCTCGGCAGCGTAATTCAATATTCGTTTCAGGAAGAAAAAACCGAATATGACAACGGCAGATTAATATCAGGTATTAACTGCTTACCCGAAACAGCGTTAAAGGATTTCGTTTCAACTAAGGAACGCTTTAACAAAACAGAAGGTCGGCAGTACTATTATGCGATACAGTCATTCAAGGACGCGGACATTGATCCCGTGCTTGCTCATACTCTTGCGAGAGAGTGGGCAGAAAAATGTTATCCCGACCATGAAATTGTTATCGCTACTCATCTTGATACGGACAACATACATTCGCATATCATTATCAACTCCATCAACTGTGTAAACGGTAAAAAGATTCATCAAAACGGTGATGATATTAAACGAATGCGTTCGGTAAATGATGAGCTGTGTATGAAATACGGTTTGCCTGTCTGTCCTGCGAAGCCGAAGGAAAAAATCAAACCGACAAAAGCCGGTGAATATTATTCTGCAAGAAACGGTTCAAGCTGGAAACGGAATATGATTATTGCCATTGTCTCTGCGATGAAAAAATCCGGAACAAAGGAAGAATTCATCAAAGAGATGAAACGGAAAGGTTACGAAGTCAAATGGTCGGATTCAAGAAAGAATATTACTTTCATTGAATCGGACAATCCAAAACACAGATGCAGAGATGATAATCTGCATTACGAAAAATTTTTAAAGGAGAATATATCTAATGAGTTCGAAATACGACGATCTTATATGGAACACGGAGAACAGATGCAACCCGGTGCCGGGTTACATCTCCAACATGGAGGACGCACTGTCGGTGACGATAGTGGACAAAGACAAATGGGAAGAGCTGATCAAAGTTCTGAAGTTCCAGAGCCGGGCGACGGACGCTCTGGCGAAGGACGTGGAAGCTACGCCGGACGACGAAAGAGTGAACCAGATAGCAGACTCGATAAAATACCAGCAGACTCTGCTGTGGGAGGAGTACGCAACATTCCTCGGGAAGATTCTGACCTCGGCAGCAGAGGAAACGAACAAGAAACTGCTGGATCGGGAAAAGGAACTGTCCGAACTGGCTGGGAAGCAGAGAGAACAGTTTACTTCGTTCATGTCGGACTTGGACAGCACAACAAAAAAGTTCAAAAGAAGGCTCATCGCTCTTCTGTTCGCCGTGCCGACAATAATCAATTTACTATTCCTGCTGTTGTACATCTGGCTGGAACATTCGCCGAAATGATTGATTACGCCCAACGTAAGAAAAAAGAAGAAGATGAGGAAAGCTCATATGTTCAGAGCATGTAAGGAGGAAATATGAAAACCATATTTTTTAGCAAATCAAGTTTCATTATGAAAGGAGCGTTGATAGCATAAGTACAAGTTGACAAAGCATAGTTTTCGTTGAGGCGATTGGAGTGAAAACCAAAATCATCTTTGAAAATGAAAACGAAAATTATACTGAGAATGTTGACAATGACTTATTGGAACAAACGATTGAAAATGCGTTGCTCATTTCACTTTTGAAAAACGGTTTTATAAATCAGAATCAATACGAGCGATACATTGAAAAGCAATAATTAAAAAGGTGCGGCGACTCCCCTCGCCGCACCGAAAAATAATGCTGGACTTATTAAAAGTTCTGAATATAATGTGTGTTTAAGAACACAACAAGGAGATGAAAAAATGTATAAATTTGATAACGATATTAAACGGGTAGCCGCTTACTGCCGTGTATCAACGGACAGTCTCGATCAGGCGAATTCGCTTGAAAGTCAGCAGAGATACTTCAATGACTATATTAAGCGTAATCCCCTGTGGGAGCTTTCTAAAATCTATGTTGATGAAGGCATCAGCGGAACAAGCACAAAAAAGCGAAACGCCTTCAATCAAATGATTGAGGATGCCAAACGGGGTAACTTCGATATCATAATCACAAAGGAGATAAGCCGATTCGCAAGAAACACGCTTGACAGTATCGGTTATACCAGAGAGCTGAAGCGATTGGGCATAGGCGTAATATTTATGAACGATAACATAAATACGCTTGATCCCGATGCAGAATTACGCTTAACAATAATGTCCTCAATAGCACAGGAAGAAAGCCGAAAGACAAGTGAGCGTGTAAAATGGGGACAACGAAGAATGATGGAGCAAGGCAAGGTGTTCGGCAGAGATATGCTCGGCTATGATGTTCGTGACGGAAAACTTATTATTAACGAAGAAGGCGCAAAAACAGTCAGGCTTATCTTCCACAAATTCCTTGTAGAAGGAAAAGGCACTCACCTGATTGCAAAGGAGCTTCAGGAAGAAGGCATAAGAACCTCAACCTATATGAAGAAATGGTCATATACGGTAATTCTGCGTGTGCTGAAAAACGAAAAATACTGCGGAGATCTCATACAGCAAAAGACCTACACGCCTGACTACCTCTCCCACTCAAAAAAGAAGAACGAAGGGCAACTCGAATTCGTTGTAATAAGAGATCACCACGAGCCGATTATTTCAAGAGAAATGTTTGAAGCAACTCAGCTTGAAATAGAACGGCGCAGAAAGAAAAGCACACCCAATCAGGCAGGATTTGCAAACAGATATATGCTCTCAGGCAAAATCAAATGTGCCGAATGCGGTTCAACCTTCACAAGGACAACAAAGTATATGAAAAACGGAAAGAAAACTAACAAATGGGTATGTATTGAATCGCAGAAGAACGGTTCAAAACGCAAGGATAAAAACGGCGAAACAATCGGATGCACTACAAACTCCATAAGCGAAAAGGACATCACGGATATACTTAACAGAATAATGACCGATGTACTTAAAAGCAGAGAGAAAGTCATTAAAAAAGTGCTAAAAACTGTTAAAGCAGTGCTTGACAGTGAGCCGAGCAACGATAACATAGCATACTATGAAAAGGAGCTTGCCAAAACCGAAAAGAAGAAGCAGAAGCTGCTTGATATGTGTCTGTCGGGTGATATCGAAACCGAGGAATACAAAAAGGGCTGTGAACGCCTGAACGCAGAATACGAAACCTTGACCGAACGGCTTAAAAAAGAAAAAATCCACAATCAGAACATTGCGGACAAGGGAAGAATACTCAAGGATATAGAAAAGCACCTCAGACAGATTATGGACGGCTCAGTTACAGACGAAGCCTTCATGCGAGAAATGATTGACAAAATAGTGGTTTACAAGGGCAGAAAGATGGATATTCACTTAAAGTCAATTCCAAGCGTATGGACTGCACGAATACTTGCAGGAAGCAGTGAAATTGAGGCTTATAATCAAAAAAATCCCAACGAAAGTTCGTCTGTGCCGATATCAGTGAGCAGGCCTTTCAGCTCGGCATAGGGCATCGAATAGCGCTGTGAAAGGTAGCGCAGCGAGGCACCGAGCTCACCGTCGGGGCCGCCGTACTGCGTGGCGATTATCTTAGCGTAAACGGGGTTGGGATTCTTGATATTGACGGGAAATTGAAGTTTCTTTTCATATTGGAACATCAGCAATCACTCTCCTTTGCGTTTTCCCACGGCCACGGGTCCTTAAGCCAGTCGTTTCCGTTAGCCGGTCCGGTAATCGGTCCGAACTGCATCTCGAACTCCGAGAGCATTTTCTGATATTCGGACGCATACTGCTTGTAACGAAGCGCAGCCGCCATATCGTCAGGGTGTGTATCGAGATAGACGTGAAGCTCCCATGCTGCAAACTGCACCTGTGAAAGTCTCAATAAAGCCTGCTTTCGCGTCATCTGCACTCACCCCCGAGAAACGGCTTGTTCAGATCGGGAAACAGCGTGCCGCATTTGAGCGCCTTTTCGGGCGTATATTCGGTCGTATCCGTTTGAAAAGGAACGTACGCCATAGTCACTGCAACTGTTTCCGGCAAAATCGGTGTGCCGAAATACTCGCTTTTCATATTTTCGTCAGTGTTCAAACTAAACTCTCCTTATTTGTATTTTGCTCCCCTGTTCATACTATGTACAAGTTGTAAAAAAGTTAACGGGCGCCCGAATGAGCGCCCGTCAGTAATTGAAATATTGAATTATTTAAGCTTTACAGCCTCTTTTGCCTTGGCGGCAATATTCGCGGCGTCAAGTCCGTAGATATGCAGGAGTTCAACTGCAGGACCCGATTTGCCGAATACGTCATTTACGCCGACACGGATAACCGGTACGGGTACGCTCTCGCATACAACCTCGGCAACCGCAGAGCCGAGACCGCCGATTATGTTATGCTCCTCAGCAGTAACAATAACGCCCGTCTTCTTAGCCGAATCAATGATAATATCGCGGTCAATCGGCTTGATCGTCGCCATATTTACAACTCTTGCAGAAATGCCGTCAGCCTTAAGGTTTTCGGCAGCAATAAGCGCCTCGTTTACCATAAGACCGCTCGCGATAATCGTAACGTCAGTACCCTCAACAAGAACGTTGTCCTTGCCGATTTCAAACTTATAATCCTCATCAAACACTCTCGGAACTGCAAGTCTGCCGAAACGCATATAGACGGGACCGTCATGCTCAAGAGCCGCAAATACGCAGAGTCTCGCCTCAACGTCGTCAGCGGGATTGAGTATAACCATACCCGGAATTGTACGCATAAGCGCTATATCCTCACAGCACTGATGGCTTGCGCCGTCCTCACCGACGGAAATACCCGCATGAGTAGCGCCGATTTTAACATTAAGATGCGGATAACCGATTGAATTTCTTATCTGCTCAAAGGCTCTGCCCGCCGCAAACATTGCAAAGGACGAAGCGAATACAGTGTGTCCCGTAGCGGCAAGTCCCGCGGCAACGCCCATAAGATTGCCCTCGGCAATACCAACGTCGATAAATCTGTCGGGATGAGCCTTTTTGAACATACCCGTCTTTGTAGCGGCGGCAAGGTCAGCGTCGAGAACTATAAGATTCTCGCCTCTGTCGCCCAGTTCAACGAGCGCCTTACCGTAAGCGTCACGGGTTGCGCATTTAATTACGTCTGCCATAATTACGCCTCCAATTCTTTAAGCTTCGCATTAAGCTCGGTCATAGCCTGATTGAATTCTTCTTCGTTGGGAGCTTTGCCGTGCCAGCCGACTGCATTTTCCATATAGGAAATTCCCTTGCCCTTAACCGTCTTCATAACGATACAGGTCGGCGCGCCCTTTTCGTCTCTCGCCGCCTTGAAAGCAGACTCGATTTCGTCATAGTTGTGACCGTCGATTTCGATTACGTTCCAGTTAAAAGCGAGGAACTTATCGGCTATCGGGCAGGCTGAATTAACCTCTTCGATAGTGCCGTCAATCTGAAGTCCGTTGAAGTCAACGATTGCAACGAGATTGTCAAGTCCTCTGTTAGCCGCGAGCATAGCAGCCTCCCAGACCTCGCCTTCCTCGATTTCGCCGTCACCGAGTATAGTGTAAACTCTGTAATCGGCACCGTCGAGCTTCGCGCCGATTGCCATACCGACTGCGCAGGAAATGCCCTGACCGAGAGAACCCGTGCTCATATCAACGCCGGGAACCTTGTTCATATTCGGGTGTCCCTGAAGGTAGGAATCAGACTTACGCAGAGTTTTCATATCCTCTACGGGGAAGAAGCCCTTAAGCGCAAGCGTCGCATAAAGTGCAGGAGCCGCATGGCCCTTTGAGAGAACGAAACGGTCTCTTTCCTCCCACTTAGGATTGGCCGGGTCAATCTTCATTTCAACGTTGTAAAGATATGACAGCACGTCGCAAATCGACAGTGAACCGCCCGGATGTCCCGCCTTGGCGCAGTAGATACCTTCGGTCGAAGCTATACGCGCTTTCGTGGCGAAAATCTCGAGCTCTTTTTTCATTAAAGCATCCATAACCTTTTTCTCCTTTTTTATATCAATACTCTTTAAGTGTATCTAAAAACTTCCTGAAGTATTCGGGAAGCTCGGTTTCGAATTCAACATACTCTCCGCTTCTCGGGTGAACGAAGCCTATCTTAGCTGCGTGAAGGCACTGACCGTCAAGCTGAAGCTCGTTAGGTTTCGGCTTTGAATAAACATCGTCACCTGCAACGGGATGGCCTATATACGCCATGTGCACTCTGATCTGATGCGTTCTGCCCGTTTCAAGACGGAATTTTGCGTAGTCGTATCCCTCGTACTGTTTTATAACTTCGTAATGAGTAATCGCATTTTTCGAGTTATGCTCGGTTACGCACTTTTTTTTACGGTCATTCGGGTTTCTGCCGATAGGCGCACAGACCGAACCCGACTGCTCCTTAAGATGTCCCGTGACCACCGCGCGGTATTCACGGGTGAAGCTGTGCTCCTTAATCTGCAAAGCAAGACTATTGTGCGCAAAGTCATTTTTGGCGACTATCAGCAGTCCGCTTGTGTTCTTATCAATACGGTGAACTATTCCCGGTCGTAAAACGCC